>USOG01000011.1 GCA_900556365.1 uncultured Collinsella sp. | reverse complement strand
TGCTCCATTAGCTCAGTTGGATAGAGCAGGGGACTTCTAATCCCAAGGTCGACGGTTCGAATCCGCCATGGAGCACCATATGAGTTTAGAGACCCGGTAATAATGCCGGGTCTTTGCTTTTTGGGCATATGGGCGTGCAGTGCTCCCTCAGCAATAAGCCCGGTGTAGCATCGCTGCACCGGGCTTATTGCTTCTTGCGAATTTGGTTGTCGGTCTCGAGTCGTTGAGCTCCCTACGCCTCAGTCGGCTCCACGCCCAACTCGTTGCGGACGAGCTCGAAGGCGGCCGCGATGGCCTTGTCCATGTCGTAGTACTTGTAGCCGCCCAGGCGACCGGCGAAGACCACGTCGCCCTCCTGCGCCGCCAGCTCTTCGTACTGCTTGTACAGGGCCTCGTTCTTGGCGTCGTTGATGGGGTAGTAGGGCTCGTCGCCGGGCTTCCAGTCGGCCGGGTACTCGCGCGTGATGACGGTCTTATCCTGCGTGCCGAACTCGAAGTGCTTGTGCTCGATGATGCGCGTGTAGGGGACCTCGCGCTCGGTGTAGTTGACCACGGCCACGCCCTGGTGGTCGGCCTCGTCGAGCGTCTCGGTCTCAAAGCGCAGGCTGCGGTACTCGAGCGTGCCCAGCTTAAAGTCGTAGAACGAGTCGATGGGGCCGCAGTAGATCGTCCTGGCGGCGATATCGGGCTCGGCGGCGGCCAGCTCCTTGTACTCCACGCCGCAGCGCACCTCGACGCCCTCGAGCATGTTGGCGACCATCTTGGTGTAGCCGCCCATGGGGATGCCCTGGTAGCGGTCGTTGAAGTAGTTGTTATCGTAGGTGAAGCGGCAGGGGAGGCGCTTTATGATGCTCGCGGGCAGGTCCTTGCAGTCGCGGCCCCACTGCTTCTCGGTGTAGCCCTTCACGAGCGTCTCGAAGATGTCGCGGCCGACGAGCGACAGCGCCTGCTCCTCGAGGTTTGTCGGCTCTCCGATGTTCTCGGCGGCCACCTGCTCGGCAATCTTGGCCTTGGCATCTGCCGGCGTGACGACGCCCGGCCACATCTTGGCGAAGGTGTTCATGTTGAAGGGCATGTTGTACATGTTGCCGTGGAAGTTGGCTACCGGCGAGTTGACGTAGTTGTTGAACTCGGCGAAGCGGTTGACGTAGCCCCAGACGTCCTTCATGGAGGTGTGGAAGATGTGCGCGCCGTAGCGGTGGACTTGGATGCCCTCGACGTCCTCGGTGTAGACGTTGCCGGCGATGTGGTCGCGGCGGTCGATGACCAGGACCGACTTGCCGGCGCGCTTGGCGGCATTGGCGAAGACGGCGCCCGAAAGGCCGGCACCGACGACGAGGTAATCGTACTGGGACATGGATATGCTCCTTTGTATGTCGATTGGACAGTTACTTTAGTTTAGGGACAAACATATCTGATGTCTTTGTCCCAGGGATTAGTGTAGCAGATGCTCTTTCAACAGCTCTAGCGCATGTGCGTAGCCCTTCAGGCCCTCGCCGGTGATGGTGGCGAAGCAGGCTAGGCGTGCATAGCTCACCTGGCGGAAGTCCTCGCGGGTCTCGACGGCGCTGATGTGGACCTCGACGGCGGGGATGGCGACGGCTTTGAGAGCGTCCAGGATGGCCACACTGGTGTGCGTGTAGGCTGCCGGGTTGATGACGATTCCGTCGACCTTGCCGTAGGCCTCCTGGATCTTGTCGACGATGCTGCCCTCGTGGTTGGACTGGAAGACCTCGACCTCGTCGAAGCCCTGTGCGGCGCCCGCTTTCTGGCAGATCTGCACTAAGCGGTCGTAGCTGTCGCTGCCATAGATGCCCGGCTCGCGAATGCCGAGCATGTTGAGGTTGGGGCCATTGATGACGAGTGCTTTCATGGTTGCTTCCTTTGCGATTGCAAAACCACCGCAAAGGAGCCTGTCCCCTTTGTGGTGGTTTTGGTTAGAGGGCGGGTGGGAGGGTGTCGAGGAGGGCTTGGGCGGTGTTGGCGGCGCAGTCGCGTGAGTCGATGATGTAGTCGGCCCAGGCGCGGTAGCGCGGCATGCGCTGTTCCGCCAGCTTTTCGATGCCGTCGCGGGCGGTGATGGGGCGGCCCTTGTGGGCGAGCTCTTCGAGCTTGCGGTTGAGCATCACGATTTGGCTGTTCTGGTGCAGCAGCGGATAGTTCTCGTCACGCGTGACTATGCCGCCGCCGGTTGAGAGCACCAGGCCGCTGCGCTTGGAGATGTCGGCCAGCGCCGCCGTCTCCTGCTCGCGGAAGGTTGCCTCGCCGCGCTCGACGATATAGTCGGCGCAGGGCATGCCCAGGCGCTCCTCAAGCGCTCGGTCCAAGTCGATGTGCTCGCGACCCGTGAGCAGGGCGATCTGCTCGCCCACGCGGGTCTTGCCCGAACCCGGCATGCCGATCAGGGCAATGTTTTGCTCGCGGCGGGACAGACGCTCTGTTACGTCCAAGATGCGCTTGCGCGGGGTGACTTGGCCGGTATAGCGCTCGACGGCCTGTGCCGCTTGGGCCACGAGCATCAGCAGGCCGCCGATGCAGGGGATACCGCGGCGCTCGGCCTCGAGCATCAGGCCCGTGCGGGCGGGGTTGTAGACAATGTCGATAACGCCTTCGAGCGCATCGAGCCCTTCGAGCGTGCAAGGCGCGTCGGGGCAATGGGGGAACATGCCGGCGGGCGTGCAGTTGACGAGTAGGGCGGCGTCGGACTGCTGCGCGATGTTGCCGTAGTTGACCTCGCTCGTGCGGCCCACGGGCACCACGGTGGCGCCCAGGTCGCCGAGCACCATGCTTGCCGTGGTGCCGGCGCCACCGGTAGCGCCAAGCACGAGGACCTTCTTGCCGGTAACCTCAACCCCCAGCTCCTCGACCAGGCACTGAAAACCAAAGTAGTCGGTGTTATCGCCGCGCAGGCGGCCGTCGGGCAGGCGCGTGATGGTGTTGACGTTGCCCATGCGCTCGGCGAGCGGGCTCAGCTCGTCCAGGTACTCCATGACGGCGCGCTTGTAGGGGATGGTCACGTTGGTGCCCTCCCACTCGTCGCCCGTCATAAAGGCCGCGAGGTCCTCGGGCTCGCGCTCAAATCGCACGTAATCGAGCCCAGCGAGCTCTTTGTAGATGGTTGGGGTGTAGCTGTGGCCCAACACGCGGCCCAGCACTCCGTAGGGGCGGGTTGCGGCGGTATCGGTCATCTAGAGCACCTCCGTGTAGCTGCCAAAGTAGGTGAAGCTTTCGCACACGTCGTCGATGGAATCGAGCAGGTCGTCGAGGGCCTTGCTGCCAAAGGGGCAGTCCAGATCAAAGTAGAACATAAACTCAAAGTCGCGGCCGGGGATGGGGCGGCTCTCGAGCTTGATGAGGTTGATGTTGAGTGCGTAGAAGCGCTCGAGCACGCGATAGAGGGCGCCCGGCTCGTTGGCCGTGGTGATCATGAGCGAGGTGCGATTAGCGCCGGGGTAGACGCGCGGCTCGCGGCTGATGACGACAAAGCGCGTGTAGTTGTTGTCCGAGTCTTGGATATTGGGCTCCAACACCTCGAGGCCATACAGCGTGGCACAGCTGCGCGATGCGATGGCGGCAACATCGGTGCGTTCGGAGTTGGCGACCATCTCAGCCGACATGGCCGTGTTGGGGTACTTGGTGGCGCGCAGGCCGTGGTTCTCGATAAAGCCGGCGCACTGGGCAATGGCTTGGCCGTGGCTGTAGACCTCGCGCACGTCGGCGAGCTTGGTGCCGGGCTTGACGAGCAAGTTGTGGTCGATCTTGAGGCGAAGCGAGCGCACGATGTGGAAGTCGAACTGGGCGAGCAGGTCGTAGACGGCGTTGACCGAGCCGGCGGTGGAGTTCTCGATGGGCAGCACGCCAAACTCGCAGAAGCCGTCGCGCACAGCGCGCATAACGCCTTCGAAGGTCTCGAAAAACGCGATGTCGGGCACGTCGAAGAGCTTGCACGCGGCGATTTGACTGTAAGCGCCCTCAACGCCCTGGCAAGCGACGGTGGCAGTTTGAGGGAAGGGAGTGTCGGAGGCTGCAGCCGTGGCGTGGGCCTTTTGCGAGACAGTGATGCCCTTGAGTTCGTTGATGTAGCGCTGCTGCTCGGCCTTGCTCATGCTCATGAGGAGACGGAACAGGGTGATGGTCTGCGCCTCGTAGCGCTCGGGCGCGCGGCTGGCGAGGTTGTTGAGCTTGGAGCGCTCGCGGGCGGGGTCGAAGACGGCCTTGTCCATCTCGATTTTTGACTTGGCGACTTCGGTGGCAATGTCCATGCGCTCGATAAAGCTGTTGAGGAGCGTGGTGTCGATGCCATCGATGGCCTGGCGGATGTCAGCAAGGTCCATAGGGACCCCTTTCGTGAATCATTGCCCGGGGTGGGCTGGTTAGCGCTGGGCGGCGTCCTCGAGGAGGGCGTCCCAGATGGCGAGCGCCGCGGCTGCCTCGGCTACGGGGACGGCTCGGGGGACGATGCAGGGATCGTGACGGCCGTGGACCGAGAGCTCGGCATTTTCCATGGCGTCCATGTCTACGGTCTGCTGCTCGCGGCCAATTGAGGGCGTCGGCTTTACGGCCATGCGCCACATGACGGGCGCGCCGGTCGAAATACCGCCCAGGATGCCGCCGGCGTTATTGGACTCGACTTCGATCTCGCCGGTCTCGGCATCGATGCGATACGGATCGTTGTTCTCGCTGCCGCGCATGGCGGCCACGGCAAAGCCCATGCCAAACTCCACGCCCTTTACGGCGGGAATGCCAAACGCGATTTGCGCGATGCGGTTCTCGATGCCGTCGAACATGGGGTCGCCGATGCCCGTGGGAAGCCCGTAAATGCCGCACTCCACGATGCCGCCGATGCTGTCGAGTTCATCGCGCGCGGCCAGAATCTCCTCGCGCATGCGGCCGGCTGCGGCGGCGTCAATGCACGGCAGGTCGTTCGTAAGGATCGCCTTGCGGTCGGCCTCTCGATAGACCATATCGTCCATCGGCAGGTCGGAGATGCCGCCGATCTGCGCGACGTGCGCCATGACCTGAATGCCGCGGGCCTCGAGTGCCTGTAGCGCAATGCCGCCGGCGATGCATAAGGGTGCCGTTAGGCGGCCGGAAAAATGCCCGCCACCAGCAACATCGTGCATGTTGTGATACTTCACGCGCGCGGGGAAGTCCGCATGTCCGGGACGGGGCTTGCAGCGCAGCTCGGAGTAATCATTGGAGCGCGTGTTGGTGTTCTCGATAATCGCGGCAATGGGCGCGCCGGTGGTATGTCCATCGACCACGCCGGCAATGATATGCGCGGCGTCGGCCTCGTGGCGCTTGGTTGCGGTCTCGTCGCGACCGGGGGCACGACGGTCCAAAAAGGCCTGCAGCTGCTCCTGGTCAACGGCAATACCGGCAGGAATGCCGTCGAGCGAGCAGCCGATAGCGGGGGAGTGCGACTGGCCAAAGATACTCAGATGCAAGACGTTGCCAAAGGTCGAGGACATGCTATTCCTCCTCGAGCGTGACCTTACCGCCCAGCAGGCGGTAGTGGTCGAAGAAATCGGGATAGGACTTGTTGACGGCCTCGGCGCCGTGGATCACGACCTCGCCGGTGGCGCGGCTCGCGGCGATGGCGGCCATCATGGCGATGCGGTGGTCGTTGTGCGAATCGACCTCGCCGCCGGTGAAGGCATCGACACCCTTGATGATGAGGTCATCGCCGGCAATGCGCACCTGCGCGCCAAGCGCGGTGAGCTCGCGGGTGGTGGTGACCAGGCGGTCGGATTCCTTGATACGCAGACGGGCGCAATCGCGGATAAAGGTGCGGCCCTGTGCCAGCGAGGCCACGGCCGAGATAACGGGTACCAGGTCGGGAATGTCGTGGGCACTCATCTCAAAGCCGGCGAGCTTGTCGGACTGCACGGTGGCGGCGTTGGTGGAGCGCACGATGCGGGCGCCAAAGCGCGAAAGCGCAGCAAGCACGTTGCGGTCGCCCTGTGCGGAGCTCAGCGACACACCCTCCACGGTGATGGGGTCGGAGCCGATGGCGCCGGCGCACAGCCAAAAGGCAGCGTTGGACCAGTCGCCCTCGACGGCCACGTTGCCGGGCGTGCGATACGAGCCACTGCTCACGCGGAAGTTCGTGACCTCGGGCTGACCGTCCTTGGCGGGAATGCGCTCGACGTTGACCTCAACGCCAAAGGCCTTCATGGCCTGGATCGTTAGGTTGATGTAGGGGCGGCTCTCAATGAGGCCGGTCACCTGCACACAGGAGGGCTGGGCGAGCAACGGGGCTGCCAGCAGCAGGCCCGAGATGTACTGCGAGCTTACGTTGCCCGGCAGCACAAAGGTGCCCGGGCGCATGCGGCCGCTCGTCTTGAGCGGAAAACCGCCCAGACCCTGTAGGTCGCAGCCGGCGGCGATGATCTCGTCCGAGAGCGGGGAGAGCGGGCGTGCGCCCAGACGACCCTGGCCCACAAAGGTGGCCTCTGCGCCCAGCGCGCAGGCGACGGGCAACATAAAGCGGAGCGTGGAGCCACTCTCGCCGCAGTCGAGCGTGCCGCCGGCAAGTGCCTTGAGCAGGCCAAACTCAATACTCTTCATAGTGGGATGGACCTGGAAGCCATCCTCGACGGTCTCGATGCGAGCGCCCAGTGCCGTAAGGCAACGCACCGTAGCCTCGATGTCGGCGCAGGTGGTGTTGCAGGTAACGTGCGTCTCGCCGTTGGCAAGCGCGGCGCAGATGATCAGGCGATGCGCTATCGACTTGGACGCGATGGCGGGAACGGTGCCCTTAAGCGGGGACGGGGTGATGCGGGCTAGCATGCGAATGCGTCTCCCTTCTGGCCGAGGCCCTCGGCAATGAGTTCGTGGAAAGTGGAAAGCGGCGTGCGGTCGATGCTGCAACGGCCAATGTCGTGCGGAATTACCAGGTCGATAGTGTCACCGGCGCGCTTTTTGTCGTGGAGTGCCTCGGCAAAGACGGCGTCGGCCGAAAGCTCGCAGCGGGTCTTGAGGCCGTGGCGCGCGCAGAGCTCCTCGATGCGAGCGGGAAGTTCGGCGTCGCAAATGCCGTGCAAGGCCGCGGCGCGCGTGATGATGCCCATACCGATTGACACGCAGTTGCCGTGCCCCAGCTCAAAATTCTCGCAGGCTTCGACGGCGTGTCCGGCGCTGTGTCCAAAGTTGAGCAGCTTGCGCTGGTTGGTTTCGCACTCGTCGGCGACGACGACGGCGCGCTTGATGTCGATATTGCGGGCGATGATGAGTGCTACGCGGGCCACATCGCGGTTGAGTAGCTCCAGCGTGAGCGGAGTCTTCTCCAGCTCGGCGAAAAGCTCCGGGTCGGCGATCACGGCGTGCTTGACGACCTCTCCGCAGCCGTCGGCGAACTGCTCGGGCGTGAGGGTGGCCAGGCACCCCACGTCGGCGATTACTACGCTCGGCTGCCAAAAGGCGCCGGCCAAGTTCTTGCCGGCAGCCAGGTCGATGGCGGTCTTGCCGCCCACCGACGAATCAACCATGGCGAGCAGGCTCGTCGGGATCTGCACAAACTTGCAGCCGCGCATGTAGGTGGCGGCCACAAAGCCGGCAACGTCGCCCACGACGCCGCCGCCAAGCGCCACGATCACATCGGAGCGCGAAAGCTCGTGCTCGGCCACAAACTCAAGAATGGCAACGTAGGTCTCGGCGCGCTTATGGGCCTCGCCGGCCTCGAAGGTGCAGATGCTCACCTCGTAGCCTGACGCCTCCAGGCTCTGCTTAACGGGCATCTGGTAGAGCGGGCCCACGTTGGTGTCCGTCACGATGACGGCCTTGGTGCCGCCGGCAGTGGCGCGCACGAGCGGTCCCGCCTGCTCCAGCAAAAACGTGCCAACATGCACCTGGTAGGGGCGTGCGGTGTCGATATCGATGGTAATCGCCATAAGCTTCGGTCCTTTCGACCTGGCGTGATAGGTGGTCTAGTGGGAGGCCTCGTCGTCGAGCGCGCGCTTGATGCGGTCGCCCTCGGCAAGGAGATTCTCCAGATAGCGCTGGTCGCGGTCCTTAAGGGCGCGGCTGTAGGCGCCGAGCGATTCGATAAGATGGTCGATCTCGAAGGCGAGCGCATCGGCGTCGTCGATCATAAGCTCGGACCACATCTGAGGATTGAGGTGCGCCACGCGGGTGAGATCGCGGTAGCTTCCGGCCGAAAAGCCGTGGTGGACCTGGGCGGTGGGGCTCTTGACGTAGGCGTTGGATACCACGTGCGCAAGCTGGCTCGTGAAGGCGATGACGCGGTCGTGTTCGGCGGCGCTGGTCACGCTGAACTTGCCAAAGCCCAAGGGGCGCACCATCTCGCGCACCTGGCCCAAAAGCTCCAGCTTAAGGGCATCGTCTACCGCGGGTGGCACGAGCACGAGCGGGGCGCCCTGGAACAGGTCGGCGCGGGAGTGCGCATAGCCCGAGTACTGTGTGCCCGCCATGGGGTGCGCACCCACAAAGTAAAAGCCGTGCTCGCGTGCGAGCTCAAAGGCCCGCTCACACACAATGCCCTTGACGCCCACCGTGTCGATCACCACGGGGCCCATGATGGCCTCGGTATCGGTGGCGTCGGCGAGTGCCTGGGCGTGCGCCTCGAGCCACTCGATGCAGGCTTCGGGGTAACAGGCCAGCACGATGATGTCGCACTCGCCGAGCGTCTCGTCGTTGAGCTCCCCGACGGCAGTGCCCATGCTGGCGGCCGTCATGACATCGTCATCGGGGTCCCAGGCCAGCACGCGGACGCCCGCCTGTGCATAGCCGCGGGCAAAGCTACCGCCGATGAGGCCAAGGCCGACGATGCCGGCGCACTTGGGGCCGCCCTGGTTAACACGCGCGTTTCTCACCGTACCCATGGGCTACTCCATGGTCTCTTGGCAGACAACCTCGCGGATGGCTCGGATGCGGCGCATGGTGTCGTCGAACTGATCGGGGGTGAGGGCCTGGGCGCCGTCGGACCAGGCGCGGCTCGGCTCGTCGTGGACCTCGATCTCCAAGCCGTTGGCACCGCAGGCGGTCGCGGCGAGCGCCATGGGCTCAACGTAGCGGGTGTAGCCGGTGGCGTGGCTGGGGTCGGCGACGACGGGCAGGTGCGACAGGTGGTGCAGCACCGGCACGGCGTTGAGGTCGAAGGTATTGCGGGTGCGGGTCTCGAAGGTGCGGATACCGCGCTCGCACAGGATGACGTTGTCGTTGCCCTCGCTCATGATGTACTCGGCTGCCATAAGCAGCTCGTCGATCGTGCCGGACATGCCGCGCTTGAGTAGAATCGGGGTCTGGGTCTTGCCGACCTCCTTGAGCAGGGGGAAGTTCTGGGCGTTGCGGGCGCCGATCTGCATGACGTCAATCTTCTTGTCCAAGAAGACCTGCACGTCGCGTGGATCCATGATCTCGGTGACGATCGGCATGTCGAGCTCGGCAGACGCCTCGCACAGCAGGTCGAGGCCGGCGGGGCCCATGCCCTGGTAGGCGTAGGGGGAGGTGCGGGGCTTGTAGGCGCCACCGCGCAGCATCGTGGCGCCGGCGGCCTTCACGCGGCGTGCGATGCGGATGAGGTTCTCGCCCTCGACGGAGCAGGGGCCGGCGATGACTTGGAACTGGTCGCCGCCGATCTTGACGCCGTGGCCGCAGTCGATGACGGAGTCCTCGGGGTGGAACTTGCGGTTGGCGCGCTTGAACGGCTCGGAGACGCGCTGCACGCGCTCGACGACATCCATGGACTCGAGCAGGAACGGGTCGATCTTGGTCGTATCGCCCACCAGGCCGATGATCGTCTCGTTCTCGCCGCGCGAGACATCGGTCTTCAGACCCTTTTTCTCAATCCAGCTGACGATATGGCTTACGGCCTCGTCGCTGGCGCTCTGCTTTAAAATTGCAATCATGGTGTGCCTCTCACCTCGATGGATAACTTTTGCAAAAACGGCCCGCATCGCGAGCCGTGTATATATGGTGCATGAGAGTTTATACTATCTGACTCGCTTTTGCCTTCTAAAGTGGGCCGTTGCGCCGCGTCTTCCTCGGAATTGCAAAGCTTTTTCTTTTATTTTGATAGCCCGTGGTGCACTTGGGTATAATGCCAAACGTTGGCCCTATTAGCTCAGGGGATTAGAGCGTCTGCCTCCGGAGCAGAAGGCCGTTGGTTCGAATCCAACATGGGGCACCATCGAACGTAAGACCGTCCGAACCTCGCATGGTCCGGGCGGTTTTTCTTATACCGACGCGACGTGATGGGACGTGGTATGGCAGCAACGGATATCGAGCGCGGACTCTCGACCGCCGAGGTCGAGGAGCGCATCGCCGCCGGTAAGATCAACCGCAACATGGAGCTCAAGACCAAGTCGGTCAAAGAGCTCATCATCGAGAACCTCTGCACGCTGTTCAATTTGATCAACGTGATCTTGGCGTTCCTGGTCATTTTGACCGGTTCGTTTAAGAACCTGACGTTCCTGTTTGTGGTGTTCCTCAATACCGCTATTGGCGTCATCCAGTCCATGCGGTCCAAGAAGATGGTCGATAAGCTCACGCTGCTGACCTCTAAGAAGGCCATCGCGGTGCGCGACGGTGCCGAGGTGGAGCTCGACTTGGACCAGATCGTGCTCGACGACATCATCCGCCTGGGGCGCGGCGACCAGATTCCCGCTGACGCCGTGGTGGTTTCCGGCGAGGCGCTCGTGAACGAGAGCCTGCTGACGGGCGAGAGCGACCTTATTAAGAAGCAGCCCGGCTCCGAGCTCATGAGCGGCAGCTTTATCGACTCGGGCCTGCTGCGCGCCCGCGTGATCCATGTCGGCGCCGACAACTACGTGGCCAAAATTAATAACGAGGCCAAGTACGTCAAAAAGGTCAATTCCGAGATCATGAACGCGCTTAACGCCATCGTGCGCTTTGCGAGCATCATCATGATCCCGCTCGGTTTAGCGTTGTTTGCCTCGAGCGTGAGCGAGCTGTGGGATGCCGCGGGAACCCCGGGCGATAGCGCGCTTTCGTGGTGCTTCTCCGAGCTGTTGGCTGGTCATGTGCCTTCGTCGGCGCTGCTGTCCACGGTGGGCGCCCTGCTGGGCATGATCCCCCAAGGCCTGGTACTGCTGACCTCGTCGGTGCTCGCCATCGCCACGGTGCGTCTGGCCCGCCGCAAGGTGCTGGCACAGCAGCTCTACTGCATCGAGACGCTCGCTCGCGTCGACGTGCTGTGCCTGGATAAGACGGGCACCATCACGTCGGGCCGCATGGAGGTCGAGGGCACGTATCCGCTGCCGGTTGAGGGCGTTAGCCTTGGCGCCGGCTCGGACGAAGCGGCTGTTCCCGTCGATACCACGGTACTCGATTTTGCGCTGGCTAACGTGGCGCGTGCGACTTCGGCCGATGCCAACGAGACCTGCCAGGCGCTGCTTAACTATTACGCCGATCGCCCGGTCGAGGTGTCTGAGCCGCTGTCGGTCATTCCGTTTTCGTCCTCCAAAAAGTGGAGCGGCGCGTCGTTTGCGCAGGGCTCCTATGTGATGGGCGCCGCGCAGTTTGTGCTTTCGGAGCGTGTGTTTTCGCAGGTCGAGAACCGTGTCGCCGAGCTTGCCGATACCTGCCGCGTGCTCGTGGTGGCGCGCGTGGACGGCTTTACGCCCGATGGCGATATGGTGGGCGAGGCCGAGCCCGTGGGCTTTGTGACCATCCGCGACGAGATTCGTACCTCGGCGGCCGAGACCATTGGCTACTTTAACGAGCAGGGCGTGACCCTCAACGTGATCAGTGGCGACGACCCGCGTACGGTGTCGTCGATCGCGCGCGTGGTGGGCGTGCCGGGGGCGGACGCTTATGTGGACGCCACGACGCTCGATACGCCGGCCAAGCTCGATGCCGCAGTGGACCGCTACCATGTCTTTGGTCGTGTGACCCCGCAGCAGAAGCGCGAGCTCGTGCAGGCGCTCAAGCGCCGCGAGCACACCGTGGCCATGACGGGCGACGGCGTCAACGACGTGCTGGCGCTCAAGGAGGCCGACTGCTCCGTGGCCATGGCGGCTGGCTCCGATGCCGCACGTAACGTGGCCGAGATCGTACTCGTCGACAACGACTTTGCCTCGATGCCCGCCGTGGTGGCCGAGGGCCGTCGCTCCATCAACAACCTGCAGCGTTCGGCCTCGCTGTTCCTGACCAAGACGCTGTTCTCGATGGGCCTGGCGGCGCTGTGCATTGCACTGCCGCCGTACCCCTTCGAGCCCATCCAGATGACACTCATCAACTTCTTCTGCATCGGCGCGCCGGGCTTTGTGCTGGGTTTGGAGCCCAACAATGCTCGCGTGAAGGGGTCATTTTTGACTAACGTACTCAAGCGTGCGCTGCCGGCGTCGATTGCAGTCATTTTGGCTGCGGCGCTCGATATCTTTGTGGCGCGCGTGTTTGGCTTTAGCCAGCTCACGCTGTCTACGATGTGCCTGCTTACGTCGTGCGCGGCGAGCGTCAGCCTGATCTGGCGCATCTCGCAGCCTCTCACGCCCTTACGTGTGGTGCTTTTTGTGTTTGTAGTCGCCGGCATCCTGGTGGGCGTTATCGGATTCCCGGAGCTGCTGTCTATTGCCAACCTGTCGATAGGCCAGATGGTTATCTTGGCTGTCATCGTGATCTTTACCTGCTCGGTGTTCTTTAAGCTCGCCACGATGATGGATTCGCTCAAGCCGCGTCGTCGTCATGCCGCAACTGGTTTTGGCCGTGGTGTGCGCGTTCACCTGGGTCGCGGTGGCGGCAAGGTGAGCTCGACGGGTTCGACGGCCGAGCGTTTTGCCAAGCGCGTCGCCGCCGACATGGCGCAGCGCCGCGAAGATCGCACCGCTCGCGAGGCCGAGGCCCGCGCACTTGAGGGCGTGGCCCAGGCCCAGCCCAAGAAAAAGAAGAGTACCGGAGCCAAGCGCTCTCGCGTGACCAAGTCCGCCCAAGGTATCAAAGTCTCGATGCCAAGCAAAAAGAAGAAGTAGCTATGCGCCCTGGCGATGTTGAATTGGTGCCTTGTTCCTGTGGGGCCGTGGCGATGTTATGCTCTAACCTCGATTGTTTGAATTGCTTCGAAAAGAGGATGCCGTGATCTGCCCGCATTGCCTTAAGACTATCGAGGACGGCGCCTCGTTCTGCCCCTACTGCAACGCCTATGTGGGTCCGGGCGATGGTCCCGAGCACACCGAGTTCGTGTTCTGTGAGGGCTGCGGTGCCCGTCTTTCTCCGCATGATCGTACGTGCCCCAAATGCGGACGCCCCGCTCCGGGTATCCTCTCCGAGGACGCGGCCGCATCCGACCTGGCAGCGGGCCGCACGGCGGGCTTTCCGCGCCTAACGCAAGAGCAGATCGATACCGAGGTGCCGCATGCGCCGGCCTCTGCCGCTGCGGTGCTTTCGGATGCTGCTGATCCTAACGAGACCTGCGTGCTGCCGGCTTTCGATAAGGATTTCGGTATCCCCAAGGTCGATATTCCCACGCCCGTTTCCCTGCATGACGATGCTCAAAAACCCAAGCGCAAGGTGCACCCCGACGAGGACGCCTATCACAAGCACAAGCGTCATATCCCCAAGCCGCTCATCGTCATCGCGGTCCTTGCCGTCCTTTGCGGCGGTGCCTATTGGTTCGTGACAGCCGATCCCATGGGTGTCATGCCTGGCTTCTATGACCAGTTTGGCCAGGCCGCGCAGACGACCTTCCCTACGCGCCAAAAGGGCGAGGCGACTGAGGACGATACCAAGCAGGACGATTCTGCCGAGGTGGTCCAGGAAGAAACCGTGCTCACCGATGATCAGCTCTATACCAGGCTCGACGGTCTGTATCAGACTATCGTGTCCTACGGCGACGAGGACCAGATCGGCGAGGTCATCGATTCCTTTAATAACGGCTATCTCCGAACGCCGCTGTCCACCCGTCAGGAGCTGTCGCAGAGTGCCTACGCCCTGCGCGACCAGATCAAAAAGACGCAAGATGAGCTCAACAACCTTAAGTACCAAGACGATACGGTCTATGCGGACGACATCGCCCACTTAAAGCAGCTTGCCGAGTGGATGTATGAGCGCGTCGACGTGATCTGCCAGAGTTGGGACATCTCGCTGGCCATTCCCGATGGCGAGTCGATGAGTTCCCACCAAAGCGAGATCCTGGCGCCCATCGCGCAGAGTGGCAACAGCGCGCTTAATCAGTACGACGCCAACGTGGGCTCCTGGAAGCCGCAGCAGCGTTCCTAAAATTAGTTCGCCATAGTCGGCATAACCTACGTGCGCAATTGATGTAAGCGCATGCTTATTGCTACAATTCGTACAAATATGCTTTAAACGCACGAGGAAGGAACCACATGTTTGGTTTTAAGAAAGAGCTCTACACGCCTGAGTATCAGCTTGCCGGCGACGAGTGCGCCGTTATCGAGACGTCGAAGGGTACCATCAAGGTCAAGTTTGACGGCGAGGGCGCTCCCATTCATGTCGCGAACTTCTGCGAGCTTTCCACGATGGGTTTCTATGATGGCCTTAAGTTCCATCGCTATGTGCCCGGCTTTGTCATTCAGGGCGGCGACCCCAATACCCGCGATATGTCCGGCGCCGACGTCGCTGCCGGTCTTGAGGGCCCCGACGGCATGCCCGGTACCGGTGGCCCCGGCTACTGCATCAAGGGCGAGTTTGCCACCAATCCGCGCAACAGCCATGTCGATGGCGCTCTTGCCATGGCACGCTCCATGGATCCCGATTCCGCGGGTTCGCAGTTCTACTTCTGCTTGGGTGCCCAGCATAACCTCGATTCCGGTTACACCGTCTTTGGTACCACGGTCGAGGGTCTCGATGTGATTTCGCAGCTGCGTGCCGGCGACGAGATCGTCCATGTCGAGATCGTTCACGAGTAAAGGGGATTTCCTTGAATAGCCAGCTGATCCAACAGGGCCGCGCCGCTTACCGCGCGGGTGATTTTTCCGCTGCAGCCCAGATGCTTGGGGCGGCAAAGACTCCCGATGAGATTATGGGCGAGGCCGATCACCTTCGTGGCAACGCCTTGATGCACCTGGGCATGTATGCCGAGGCCGCCGAGGCCTACGCCGCCGCCCTCAACGACGGCACCTACGGCAAGCGCGGCGCGCTGCTCACTAACCGCGGCAAGGCGCTCGCCGCCGTGGGCGACTACACGACGGCCGCTCAGGCGTTCTCTGCTGCTACGCAGGATGCTTCCTATGCCACGCCGTTCAAGGCCTATCTGGGCCTGGGCAATGCTCTGTTCCAGTCGGGCGACTATGCCAACGCGGGTACTGCCTTCCGTCAGGCTGCCATCGACGGCGCCAATCCGGCTCCTGCCGCCGCGCTCGGCGAGCTCGGTCGTTGCTTCATTAAGCTCGGCCGTCCGGCGGATGCCGTGGAGACCTACCGCACGGCTATCGACTTTGCCGGCCCCCGCGACGACACGCGCGCGCTCAACGCCGGCATGGGTCAGGCGCTTTCTGCCGCCGGCCGTCCCTCCGACGCACTCGATGCCTTTAACGCCGCTACTGCCGATGGTATCTACCAGCTCACCTCCGAGCAGGCCGATGAGCTTGCCCGCGTGCACGATTCGCTTGCCGCGCTGTCTGCCCAGACGGCTATGGCCACGGCTCCGGCGCCCGCGATGGACGCCCCTGCCGTCGATCCGCTCGATCCTACGGGCGCGACCGGTCAGTTTATGCCCGATCCCTCGGACACCGGCTTCTTTACACTGTCAGAGTCCGAGATGGTCCAGCAGGACCGTCAGGATCGTAAGCAGGCCAAGGTCCGTCGTCGCCATCGCCACACGGGTCTTAAAGTCTTCATTGTGCTGCTTCTGCTCATTTTGATCGCCGCGGGCGGCCTGGGCTTTGCCTACACGCGCGGCTTTGGCTTCCCGTCTCAGGAATCTGTGGTTTCCGATCTGTTCCAGGCTGCCGGCGACGGTGACACCGCAAAGGCCGAGTCTTGCCTGGCCTCGAGCCTGTCCGAGGACGCCAAGTCGATGATCATCTCCTCGATTCCGCAGGGTGCCACCGTGTCCGTCGAGGGCATGGATCAGTCCATGACCGAGACGACCGCCAAGGTGAAGGCATCGCTGTCCAAGGGCGGCGAGCAGGAGTACACCGTCAAATTCGTGCGCTCCGACAACCATATCGGCTGGGCCGTTTCCTCGCTCGATATGGATTTCTCGGCTGCTGACAACCAGTAGTGACCTTATGGGATTTAGCTTTGCCCGGCGCTTCACCGCAAGTGAGGTGCCGGGCTTGCGCTAGTATGATGAGCTAGTAGTTTTCCAGCAATCATCCAACACATCAGGAGTTGCGTTGTTTTCTTTGATGGATATGTTCTTCGGTAGCTATGCGGGCGATCTTGCCATCGACCTCGGCACCGCAAATACGCTTGTCTCCGTGCGCGGCAAGGGCATCGTCATTCGCGAGCCCTCTGTTGTCGCCATCGACAAGAACGACGAGCGCATCCTGGCGGTCGGTATCGAGGCAAAGCGCATGCTCGGCCGTACGCCCGGCAACATCGTGGCCGTTCGTCCCCTGAAGGACGGCGTCATCGCCGACTTCGATGTTACCGAGGCCATGCTTCGCTACTTTATCGACAAGGCGTCTGAGAAGCGCTATCCGTGGACCCCGCGTCCGCGTGTTGTCGTCTGCGTTCCTTCCGGTGTCACGTCGGTCGAGAAGCGTGCTGTCTTTGAGGCCACGATCCAGGCCGGTGCCCGCCAGGCCTATCTGATCGAGGAGCCCATGGCTGCCGCTATCGGCGCCGACCTGCCCGTCGAGGAGCCCACCGGCTCCATGGTCATCGACATCGGTGGCGGTACCACCGAGGTCGCCGTTATCGCCATGGGCGGCATTGTCGTCTCGCAGTCCATCCGTATTGCCGGCGACGAGTTCGACCAGGCTATCCTCACGCACGTTCGCGATGCCTACAACCTGGCCATCGGCGAGCGCACGGCAGAGGATATCAAGATTAAGGTCGGCTCCGCCGTGCCGCTCAAGGACGAGCTCGACGTCGAGGTCAACGGCCGCGACGTGATCACCGGTCTGCCCAAGACCGTGCGCATCGAGAGCGAGGAGATTCGTCGCGCGCTCAACAAGCCGCTCGACGAGATGGCCAAGGCCGTCAAGGACGCCCTCGATGCCACGCCGCCCGATCTTGCCTCTGACCTTATGTACTACGGCATTTTGCTGACCGGTGGTGGCGCTCTGCTACGCGGTCTCGACGTGCGTCTGCGCGATGAGACCGGCGTTTCGGTCAACGTCAGCCCCACGGCGCTCGATAACGTCGTTAACGGCTGTGCCCGCGTGCTCGAGGCCAATGCGTTTGATGGCGGCTTCGTCCAGACCAATGCTTAATTTCCAAAAGGTGGATTCCATTTGGCACGATCTTCGGGTTTCTCCACAAATCTGAATACCAAGCGACAATCAACGGGTATGCGCCCGTTGATTGTTTTCAGCCTGATTTCGGTGTTGCTGCTCACGTTTTACATCCGCGAGGGCGAGGCAGGGCCGATTCATGCCGTGCGTTCGGGCGTAACGACGATTACCTCGCCGGTGCGCTTTGTGGGTTCGGCTGTGGCGGCTCCTTTCAATGCCATCGGCAACGTGTTCTCTAACCTTACGGCGTCGCAGGACACGCTCGACGAGCTCAAGAAGCAAAACGAGGAACTGACCTCTAAGGTTGCTGAGCTCTCCGAGGCTCAAAAGACCGCTGAGCGTCTGGAGGGGCTGGTCGGCCTGCAGTCGACCTATAACCTCAAATCGACCGCTGCTCGTATCGTTGGTGCCTCGGGCGATGCCTGGACCTCGACCGTTACCATCGACAAGGGCTCTGCCGACGGCCTTACCATCAACATGCCCGTGACGAGTTCTGCCGGTGTTATCGGCCAGATTATCGAGGTATCGGCTAAGACATCGACCGTGCGCCTGATTGGCGACGAGAACTCGGGCGTGTCCGCCATGGTGCAGGACACGCGCGCCCAGGGCATGCTTCAGGGTCAGGCTGACGGCACACTGCGTCTTGAGTACGTGAGCGTCGACTCCGACGTTAAGGTTGGCGACATCATCGTAACCTCGGGCATTGGCGGTGTGTTCCCTAAGGGTCTACCGCTCGGCACCGTCTCGTCGGTCGAGAAATCGGCAAACGACGTGTACTACACCATTGTGGTGCGCGCTCAGACCACGGCCGAGAACAACGAGGAAGTGCTGGTCATTACCTCGCTGACCGACGAACAGTCGGCTTCGGATGAGGACGTGAGCACGGCCAACAGCACGCCGCAGGGAACGTCGCGCGATGCTGCGACCAAGACGAAGGACGAGAGTTCGGACGACAGTTCCGACACGTCCGAGACGACCGACTCCGGCTCGAGCGAATAGGGGGCGTGTCCATGGATCTACACGAGCAGGGGATGAGCTCCCGTACGTTTGTGATCGCCGCCATCGTGTGCGTGCTGCTGCAGGCAGGCCTGGCACCGCAGATCTCCATTGCGGGCGGTCGCGTCAACTTCATGATTATCCTGGTGTGCCTAAGCGTGTTCTCGGGCGACCCGACCCGTGCCGTCGTGTGCGGATTTTGCAGCGGCTTGTTTTATGACCTGTCCGCTGCCGTGCCGGTGGGCGTTATGTCGCTCCTGCTGACCGTGGGTTCTTTTGCCCTGGTGCACAGTGCCGTCGGTCAGACGGGCGGTAGCCCGAGTGCGCGCGGCGTCACCGTGGGCGCCTTCGCGCTCGCCATTAATGTGATCTACAGCATCATCTTGCTGTTTATGGGTTTGGAGACGAGCTTTGTCGTGGCGATCTTCGGCCATGCACTGCCGTCCTCGATCCTGACGGGTCTGGTTGCCATTCCGTTTTTGATGTCCGGCGTCGTGCCGCAGTCCGGCTATGGATTCTCCGCACGTGGCGGACGCCAGACGGGTATGCGCTTTAAGCCCAAGACCCGCAAGCTCAAATAGGGGAGGCCCGTAGATGTCTTCCCAGATGACGGTTATTATCGCCGGTATCGTGCTGGTTGTGGCCATCGTGGTCGCGCTGGTCATCATGCGTCGGGGCGATTCCCGTTTTACCTACGATACGCAGCATGGAACGGCCCCGCGCGCCACCGAGGGCGAGGGCAATACCGCGGCGACCGCCTTTAAGGGCCGCTTTTCCATCCTCACCGCGGGTGTGGGCGCGATGTTTGCGGCGCTTGCCGTTAAGCTGTGGGGCATGCAGATGGTCTCGTCGGACTATTACGAGAAGCAGGCCAATAGTAATCAGACTCGCACCGTTACCACACCCGCTGTGCGCGGTCGCATCCTCGACCGCAACGGCGTGGCGCTTGTCCAGAACCGTCCCTCACTTGCTGTCGTGGCCTACCGCGACCTTGCCGAGGATGAGGTTCTGGTTCGCCATCTTGCCAACGTGCTTGGAATGCCCTACGTGGCGGTCCTTCGCAATATTCAGGACAATACAGAGGGCGC
>USOG01000010.1 GCA_900556365.1 uncultured Collinsella sp. | reverse complement strand
TGCTGCGTGTGACCGATGTTGGGAAACAGAACGGTCGAGAGCACGAGGTAGACGACGAAGGCGATGAGCACGTAGAGAATCATATTCCGTCTACGTTTGTTGTCATCCATCTCCATCTGCTTGAACTCCATCTACTGGGGTTGATAATGCTTTCTAGAATACCCAACCCGGACGGCGATAAACCGACGCCGGGCACGAAAGGACAGAGATGGCATCACTGTAAGTCGGCAAGGTTCAAATCTATACAGGCGACGGCAAGGGCAAGACGAAGGCTGCTTTGGGGCGCGAGAGGATGTCGAGGAACTGATTGCGATAAAGCCCGCCACCACGGAACTCGTGCTCACCGGCCGCGGGCTGCTGCCGTTGGCCGACCTCGCGGACTTAGTCACCGAAATGCGTCCCATCAAACACTACTTCGACGAAGGCCTCCTAGCCCGCCAAGGCATCGAATACTAATTGATTCGTTTTCCGCCAACACCTACAGCTCATAAGGAAGTTGCGGTGGAATAGTACTTGTTTGACGGTCCGCAAGGGCTTTTCAGGAACTATTTCACCGCAACTTATCAGGGGTATCCGACGGATGAGCTAGGCGGTGGCGCGACCTAGCCAGTTGCCGCTGTGGTGGTAGATGGTGAACATGGTTGCGGTGATGAGCCAGGTTACGGGGTAGACCAGCAGTAGATGCTCGAGCGACGGATCGAAGGGCATGATCGCAAACACCCAAATCACTCTGAGTACGACGGTGCCAAAGATGGTGAGCATCATAGGCTGCAGACTCACGCCGGCGCCGCGGATGGAACCCGAGGCGTTCTCGATAATCGAGAAAATCGCATAGAACGGCGCAATGAAATGGAGGATGGTCGTGGTGTACGCCGAAATCGAAGCATCGTCGACAAACAAACGCGACAGCGGGCCCGAGAACACCAGCAGCACGGCAGACAGGCCACCAATGAGCATAAACGACAGCACGAGCGACGTATGGTAGCCCTTGCGCATGCGCTCGTAGTTGCGCGCGCCAAAGTTCTGCGCCGAGAACGTAGTGATCGATACGCCGAGCGCCTCGGTCACCATCCAGATAATGCCATCCAGGCGCCCAGATAGACCCCAAGCAGTCGTGACATCGGCGCCAAACGAATTAACCGACACCTGGATCAGCACGTTCGAGATCGAATAGGCAGCCGATTGAAAACCGAGTGGCAGACCACACGAGATCATACTCTTGCAAATAACGCGATCGATACCGAGCTTAGGCAGCGAAAGACGCCATGCACCCGGAGCGCGCATCATGCGCAACACGATCATCGTTGCATTGGAGCAAATGGTCAGCGCCACTGCGATGCCGCAGCCCAGCGCCTCCATATGCAACACAGCGACAAAGATGATATCCAGCACCACGTTAACAAGGCAGCCAGAGGCAATGATCACGGCGGGCCCGCGCGTGTCGCCCACGGCACGCAGCAGTGCGGTTCCCATATTCAGCAGCAGTGCCGCAACCATCGCGGCAAAATAACAGCGAGCATAGGCCACACCCTCGGCCAATAGTTCATGCGGCGTGTTCATAAGCACCAGCATGGGCTCAACGAACACTATGCCAAGAATCGAGAAAGCGATACCGCCCACCAGCGCGAGCGTCATGGCCGTGTGAACCGAACGACTCAGTCGTTCATCATCGTGCTGGCCAAAATACTGACCGGTAATGACCGCGCAGCCGGCGCCGACGCCAACGCAAAAGCCAATGCAGAGCTCGGTGAGCACCATCGTGGCTTGAATGCCACCCAGCGCGAGCTTGCCGCCAAACTGGCCGACGATATACGTACCGATAAGCGTGTAAGCCTGTTGAAAAAACGAACTAAAGAAGATGGGGACGCACAGCGACAGCAGCTGTTGCCAAATGACACCCTGCGTTACATCGATAGCCGTAGATTTCTTAGCCACACGCCCTCCCCGCCAACGTATGTTAAACAACAAAACGGCAATTTAAGACCAAAGCCAATATCAGCTTAGCACCGACTGGCGTCGACCGAAACACCCCGAATCAGAGCCAGGTGCGAAATATCTGCCTAGTGATACAAACCCGGCTGGTAGTGATACTCATTGCTCACGTGCGGGCACAGCTGCCAAAAGGCGACGGCGCTCGCCGCGGCCACGTTAAGCGAATCGACCCCGTGCGCCATCGGAATGCGCACCGCGTGGTCACAGCCGGCAATGGTCTTGGCGCCCAAGCCGGCACCCTCGGTACCCATAAAGATTGCCAAGCGATCAATCTCCTGCAGCACGGGATCGTCCAGCGATACGGAATCGTCCGTCAACGCCATAGCGGCACACGAAAAACCGGCATCGTGCAACGCGCTCAGACCATCATGCGGCCACACACGAGCCTCGCTGCCAATGCGCGTCCACGGCACCTGAAACACGGTGCCCATGCTCACGCGGGCCGAGCGACGGTACAGCGGGTCGCAGCACGTCGGGCTGACCAAAATACCGTCAACGTTCAATGCGGCAGCCGAGCGGAAAATCGCGCCAACATTGGTGTGATCAACAATACCCTCAAGCACGCACACGCGCACCGGACGACCCCCCGCCGCCTCGACGACGCCGCCCAAGAACTCATCAACCGGAATCTGACGCGGGCGACGGAACGCCGCCAGCGCGCCGCGCGTCACGTTAAAGCCCGTCAACTGCTCCATGAGCTCCATGGAGGCCACGAACACGGGAACCGGACCCGCTCCCTCGCGCACGACAAGCTGGTCAAACAGCGGCATCATCTGGTCGAGCCAGCGCTCGCCCAGAAGAAAGCTCACCGGCTCATATCCGGCGCGCACGGCACGCTCGATGACCTTGGCGCTCTCCGCAATAAAGATGCCCTTTTGCGGCTCCAGCACGCAGCGAAGCTCACGCTCGGTCAGTCGCACGTAGGCATCGAGCCGCTCGTCCTCGAGCGAATCAATTCGCAGAACCTCAACGGCATCAGTCATAGCAGCCAGCCCGCACCCTTCTTTACAGCACATCTATACCAAACGAGGCGACGCTAAGCGCCGCCCCATGCATTCAATCAACCCGATGATACCGTTCACGCCAGACGATTTACGCCTCGATGCGACGATACGTCACGAACTCATAATCGACGCCCTCGTCACCCTCACCGGCGGCAATCGTCGCGACCCCGCTACGCTGCGCAATCTCCCACGCGGGATCGGCGTCCAAGTCGGGAAAGTACGTGTCCACGGGATGGACGCAGTGGTTATGAGTGACCTCGGCCTCCACGCAGTACGGCAAAAACTGCCGATAGACATCGCCGCCACCGATCACCCAGGCAACGAGCTCATCGGCAATCGCAGAGAGCGCTTCGTCAACGCTATGCACCACGTCGACGCCCTCGTGGGTAAAGCCCATATCGCGCGTAAGCACGATATTGCGGCGGTTCTTGAGAGGACGCCCGCCGGGAAAACTCAGCAGCGTCTTGCGTCCCATGATAACCGGGCAGCCCTTGGTGCAGGCCACAAAATGGCGCATATCAGCGCGATTGGACACCACCATGTCGCCCTCGCACCCAATGCCCCAATCGTCACACACGGCGACGATAGCAGATAGCTTACACGTCATGAGCACCACCTACACCGCAATGGGAATGTTCTTGACCTGCGGGCCGTGCTCATAGCCCTCGACGATCAGGTCATCGGTCGTAAACGCATAGAAGTCATGCACATCGGGGTTGAGCGTTACCTTGGGTGCCGCAAACTGCGGACGCTCGATAAGCTCGCGGACGATATCGACATGACGATCATAGATATGGGCGTCGGCGATCACGTGCAGCAGCTCACCGGGAATCATATCGACCGACTGCGCGACCATCATCAGCAAAATGGCGTACTGGCACACGTTCCAGTTGTTCGCGGCCAAAATGTCCTGGCTGCGCTGGTTGAGAATCATGTTGAGCGTCGGCTTGTCGTCCTGAGGACGCTGCGTCACGTTATAGGTCACGCTATAGGCACACGGATAAAGGTGCATCTCGGACAGATCGCTAAACACGTACGTATTGGTCATAATGCGGCGACTATACGGCGTGTGCTTAAGGTCGTACAGCACACGGTCCATCTGGTCGAAGTCGCCCTCGACGTAATGGCTCTTCTGACCAATCTGATAGCCGTAGGCTTTACCGATGGAACCGGTCTCATCGGCCCACTCATCCCAGATATGGCTGTTGAGATCATGCACGTTATTGGACTTCTTTTGATAGATCCACAGAATCTCGTCCATGGCAGACTTAAGCGCCGTACGACGCAGGGTGAGCGCGGGGAACTCCTCGCGCAGATCATAGCGCGCCGTGACACCAAAGTTTTTAATGGTATAGGCAGGGGTGCCGTCCTCCCACACCGGACGGACCTTTTGGCCCTCGGTGGTGGTGCCATGGTCCAAGATATCGCGGCACATGGTTACAAACTGTTGATCAGCTTTGCTCATTGACCCTCCTGTCAGTCGCCTATAAGCGAGATTTATTGTAGCCCAGGCGCGCGAGTGTCGAATTGGACACTTAGTCCGGCACACGCAATGCACGGCAGCGCGGCTCCGCATGCGGCAACGAGGCATCTTAGCCTTTTTCTGACATATGACAGAAATGCCTTGCGCCCAACGACTAACGCGTTATCCTATTGTTGACATATGTCAGATAAGGAGTGTGCATGACAGGAAGACGCGAAAAACTGCGCCGCGTCGGGATCATCCCCGAATACCGCGGCTTTACCCCCGATGGCCTGGCCAGCGGTGATGCCATCGACATGACCGTCGACGAGCTTGAGGTGCTGCGCCTGTGCGATCTGGAGGGCCTCAATCAGGAGGCCGTCGCCCTGCACATGGGCATCGCCCGCGCCACGGTGGCGGCAATCAGCAGTCGCGCGCATCGCAAGGTGGCAAACGCGCTGGTCAACGGACGAGCGCTCGTCATCGAGGGCGGCAATATCGCGTACTCCCCCATCGCCACGACGACGGCCGCATGGCCAGCAAAGGAGGTCGGCACCATGAGGGTGGCAACGACGTACGACAACGGCAACATCTTTATGCACTTTGGCCGCAGCGAGCAGTTCAAGATCTACGACATCCAGGATGGCAAGGTGCTCAACGAGCAGGTCGTAGGCACCGGCGGCACCGGCCACGGCGCCTTGGCGGGCCTGCTTGCCAACGGTGGCGTTGACACGCTCATTTGCGGCGGTATCGGCGGCGGCGCTATCAACGCGCTTGCCCAAGCCGGCATCACGGTCTATGCGGGCGCCCAGGGCAGCTGCGATGCCTGCGTCGAGGCCCTCATTGCCGGCACGCTCGCACAGAACGGCGAGGCCACCTTCGACTGCCATGGACATGATCACGAGCACATCCACGAGCATGGCGAGTCCTGCGGCTGCCACGGTCACCACGACCATGACGGGCACGAAGGCTGCGGATGCCACTAGCGGCAAGCACCTCGTCGAGAACGCGCTTCCACACGTGCGACAACCAGCGAACAAACGGCGAAGGCCGCCTGGAATACCATCCAGGCGGCCTTCGCCATACACGACTCAACTAGTCGTTACTTCTTGTTGCGCATCTGCGCTTCCATCTGGCGCAGCAGGTCCATATCGGACTTGGGGCCGCCCGTTCCCAGGCCGCCCATGCCGCCCAGCCCCATGGCATCCAGACCGGGAATATTGGGCATGCGCATCTTTTTGCCCTTCTTACCCTTCTTGCCCTTCTTGCCGCCGGCCTGCGCCTGATTGGCCATCGTGCGCATGCGGCCCATCATCTTATTCATCTCGCCCCACTGCTTCATAAGGCTATTGACCTCGGTGGGGGTCACGCCGGCGCCCTTGGCAATGCGGGCACGGCGCTGGCCGTTGATGATGGAGGGGCGAAGGCGCTCCTCCTTGGTCATCGACATGATGATGGCCTCGTTCTTATCGAAGATACCTTCGTCCAGGTTGCCACCCATCTGGTTGAGCGCACGCTGGCCACCGGGAAGCATACCCAGAATGCCCTTCATGCCGCCCATCTTCTTGACGGCCTTCATCTGGTCGAGCATGTCGTTCATGGTAAAACCCTCGCGCAGCATACGCTCGGCAGCCTCGAGCTGCTCGGCGTCGGCCGCCTCCTGGGCCTTCTCGATAATGCCGACGACGTCGCCCATGCCTAAAATGCGCTTGGCCATGCGGTCGGGGTAGAACGGCTCAAGCGAATCGGGCTTCTCGCCCATGCTCACGAACTTGATGGGCTTGCCGGTCACCTGGCGCACGGAAAGCGCGCCGCCGCCACGAGCGTCGCCGTCTAGCTTGGAGATGATCACGCCGTCAAAGTCGGTACGCTCGGCGAAGGTCGAGACGACGTTGACAATATCCTGGCCGGTCATGGCATCGACGACCATCAGCACCTGATCGGGCTTGACGGCCTTCTTGATGTCCACGGCCTCCTGCATCATCTGCTCGTCGATCTGCAGGCGACCGGCGGTATCGACGATGACCACGTCGCGCAGGTGGTCAACGGCCTCCTGGATGGCGCCCTTGGCGATATCGACCGGGTGCGCGCCGTCACCGCGGAAGACCGGCACGCCAATCTCGCCGCCAAGCGTGGCCAGCTGGTCGGCAGCGGCGGGGCGGTAGACGTCGCACGCGGCGAGCAGCGGCGAGCGACCCTGCTTCTTGAGCAGATAAGCCAGCTTTACGGCTGCCGTAGTCTTACCGGAGCCCTGCAGGCCCACGAGCATGATGACATTGGGGATGCGGTTGCTAAAGACGAGCTTGCTCTCGGTGGAGCCGAGCATCTCGGTGAGCTCGTCGAGCACAATCTTGACGACGTTTTGCGCCGGCGACAGCGACTCCATGACCTCGGCGGTCATGCAACGCTCCTTGGTCTTGGCGACGAACTCCTTGACGACCTTAAAGTTGACGTCGGCCTCGAGCAGCGCCATACGGATATCGCGCATGGCCGAGGTGATATCGGCCTCGGTCAGCTTGCCCTTGCCGCGCAGGCGGTCAAATGTGTCGTTGAGGCGATCGCTCAGAGAATCAAACACTAGTCACTCCTTAATTGGACTCGCCCACCAGGGCGCGGCAGAAATCTTTGGCATTGAACTCCTGCAGGTCATCGACCTGCTCGCCCACGCCGATGCGCAGGATGGGAAGCTTGAGCTTCTCGGCCACGGCCATGGCGATACCGCCCTTTGCCGTGCCGTCGAGCTTTGTCATGATAATACCGTCCAGGCCCAGTGCCTCGTTAAACTCGAGCGCCTGGTTCAGACCGTTCTGGCCGGTGGCGGCATCGATCACGAGCACGACTGAGACGGGCATGGGGCCGGCGGCCATATTGGCGGCGCGCTTACGCGTCACGTTAACCACCTTGGCAAGCTCGCGCATGAGCTCGGGGCTCGTGTGCAGACGACCGGCAGTGTCGATAAGCACCAGGTCGCTGCCGCGCTTGTCGGCCTCGTCGAGCACGTCGTAGCAAACACTTGCCGGGTCGGAGCCGCGGTCGCGCTTGATGACGGGGACGCCAGCGCGCTGGCCCCACACATCGAGCTGCTCGATGGCGGCGGCGCGGAACGTATCGGCAGAGCCGATCACGACATTCTTGCCGCGGGCGGCCATGGCGCTCGCGATCTTACCGACCGTCGTGGTCTTGCCGGCACCGTTAATGCCCACAAACAGCACGCAGCTCGGCGTATCGGAGAACGGATCGCGCTCGATGGGCACAAAGTGCTGCTCAAGCTGCTCGGCCAGGGCGCGACGGAGTTGCGGGGCGGTCTTGAGGTTCTTCTTGGCCGCGGCATCGCGCAGGTCATCGGAGACCTTGATGGCGACCTCGGCGCCCATGTCACCCATGACGAGGGTGTCCTCCAGGTCCTCCCAAAAATCCTCGTCGACCTCGCCGCCAAAGTAAAAGACCTCGTTGAGGGCCTCGCGACTGCGCTCAAGTCCGCGCGAGAGAGCGTCAAAGAATCCCATTATGCATTCACGACCTTTCCGGTTTCGCGATCGAGTTTTTGCGAGACGACGCGACTGACGCCGTCGGCTTGCATCGAGACGCCATAGAGGACGTCAGCGTCCTCCATAGTACGGCGCTGATGCGAAATGACCAAGAGCTGCGTATCGGAACGCAACACATCGAGCGCGCCGATGAGCTTGGACAGGTTGGCGTCGTCGAGTGCAGCCTCGACCTCGTCCAGCACATAGAACGGCACCGTACGCGTGCGGTACACGGCAAAGAGCAGGGCGAGCGCCGTCAGGCTCTTCTCGCCGCCCGACATGAGCATCATCTTGGTGATGCGCTTGCCGCGCGGCTGCGCCACGACCTCGATACCCGTCTCGGCTGGATGCTCGGGATCGGTCATCTCCAGATGAGCCTGACCGCCCGGGAAGAGCATAGCGAAGATCTCGCGGAAGTTCGCGTCGACCTTCTCAAACGTCACCAGGAAGGCCTTCCGCATCTTGCGATCAATGGCCACCGTGATCTTGGTGAGCGCCTTGCGCGCGCTCTCCAAATCGGCCAGCTGCTCCTCGATGTAGTCGGCGCGGCGCTTGAGCTGCTCGTACTCCTCCATGGCAACCTGGTTCACAGGGCCCAGGTTGTTGATCTGACGCACGAGCTGGTTGAGTTCGCGCTCGGCGGCATCGCGGTCCGTGGGCGCCGGAAGCATGAGCGCTTCCTCGAGTACCGTGGCGCCATCGGCGGTAATGGCCTTAATGGCGGCCTCTACCTGCACCTCGAGCTTGCCACGCGCGACCTTGAACTCGTTTTGCGTGGCGGAGGCGGTATCGACCCGCTCCTTAGCGTGGGCAACCTCCGCCTTGGCATCCTCGATGGTCTTCTTAAGCGAAGCGGAGTCCGCCTCCTCCAGAGAGGCCTGGTCACGCAGGCGCGCTGCCCAATCCGACGCGCGTTCCAACAGGGCCGAATAGCGTTCGTGCATGGGGTCGACGCGCAGGCGCAGCAGCTCGAGCGAGCGCGAAGCCTGGCGCGTTCCGCGGATACGACGGTCGATGCCCTCAAGACGATGCTCCAGGTCGGGCACGCGGCCCTTCAGCGAACGCAGGCGTTCGCTCGTCTGGGCTAGGCGAACCTTGGCGTCGGCGAGCTTGCCGGCAGCCTCGGAATCGTCACGGCGAACGCGGTCGAGTTCGTCGTTGGCCTCGGCAATCTGCAACCCCAGATTGCTTGCCTGCGCGCGAGCCTCGTCACGCGAACGGGTGAGCTCGTCAACGCGCGGGCGCGCAGCGCGAACGGCTTCGGAGGCCTGCTCGCGGCGCTTGGAGATGCGCACGCGCTCGACCTCGGCATTGTTGGCGCTTTGCTCCAAGCGGCCGATCTCGGAGAGCAGCGAGCGGCGCTCGCCCTCAAGACGGGCGATCTCGCCGGCGGCATCGCCCTCGGCGGCACGCGCTTCCTCAACGGTCGCATTGGCCTCGACGACCTGATCCGACACATGCTCAAACACGGCAGCCAGATCGGGCTCCAGGCCCTCCAGCTCGCGAATGCGACGCTTGCGCTCCAGAGCACCCGAGGCCTCGCCGGCATCTAGCCCCACACGCACCAGGCCGCCACAGCTTACGCGGGCGCCATCGGGAGTCACGTAGGTCACACCGTCAACGACCGGCGCCGACAGCGCGGCAGCAAGATCGTCCACTACGTAATATCCGCCGAGCAACGCCTCGACGACGGGACCGTAGCCTGCGCGCACGGACAGACGATCAACCAGGCGGGTACCGGCAGCGCCCTCAGCGGCGGTAGAGCCGCTCACGCCGCGCGCCACCAGCAGTGCCTCGCCCGAGGCCTTCTTTTGGTCCAGAGCCGCACGACCGGCACGCTCGAGCGCGGACGTATCGTCGAACAGCAGTGCATCGATATCGCCGGCGAGCAATTGCTCAACCAAGCCCTCAAGCTCGCGCGGGGCCTCGAGCACGTCGCCCAGACGACCCGAGACATCATCGTCCAGCGCACCCACCAGACGGCTCACCAGCGGCGAGCTGTCGGCCATGCGGGCATCGAGTTTCTTTTGGCTGGCAAGCTCCGAGCGCACCTCGGAGAGCTTGTTACGCGCTTCACTCTCGCGGGCACGCAGGTCCTTCAGGGCCGCGCGTGCCGCCTCGGTGGCCTCACGCGCATCGACCTGAGCCTGGCGCGCTTCCTCAAGAGCGCCCTCAAGCTCCTCGGCGCGGTCGCGACGGCTCTCGAGCGAGGCCGTGACCTCCTCGAGCTGCTCGTCAATCTGCTCCAGGCGCGAGGCATACATGTTGTCCTCGACCTCGGCATTGCTCAAGGAATCCTTCACCTTGGCGAGCTCGAGCGCGGCATTATCGGCCACGCGCTGGGCATCGCGTTGCTCGCGCGTGAGCTGAGAAATCTGATTGTCGAGCGCAACGCGACGCTCGTGGAGCTCAGCAGCGGCAGGACCGGCGGCGTCAACGTCCTCCTGGGCCTGCATGTGCGCGCCGGTCACTTCCTCAAGCTGGGCGCGCGCGTCCTCGAGCTCCTCGACCACGCGACGACGCTGATGCTCGGAGCTCGAGATCTGGCCGCGCATGTCGGACAGGCGCGACACCATGTTGTGGCCCTTTTCCTCGAGCAGGCGCATGTCGGAGTTAATGCGGCCGACCACATCTTGCATATGACGGCGCTGCTCGCCCAGGTCGCCCACAAACAGGCCCTTTTCCTCGAGCATGACCTGAAGCTTCTCGAGCTCGCGCTCCTTTTCGCCCAAGCGGTACTGCGCAAGCTCCAGCTCGGCGGCACCTTCTTTGGAACGGCTCTCCAGGTCGTTCCACTGCGACTGCAGCGAACGCAGCTCGTCGACGGCTAGCATCTGCGTAAGCTCGTTCGCGCGCGAGGACAGCTCTTTGTACTTGCGCGCGCGATCGACCTGACGCTCCAACGGTCGCAGCTGACGGGCGATTTCCTTATTGATGTCGCGGGCACGCGTCAGGTGCTCGTCCATCGACTTAATCTTTTTGAGCGCACGCTCCTTGCGGCGCTTGTGCTTGGAGATGCCGGCGGCCTCCTCGATGAGGGCACGGCGCTCCTCGGGGCGGCTCTGCAAGATGGCATCGAGCTTGCCCTGGCTGATGATGGAATGCGTATCCTTGCCCAGGCCCGAATCGTGCAAGATGTCCTGAATGTCCATCAGGCGGCACGGACTCGAGTTGATGAGGTACTCGCTTTCGCCCGAGCGATACATGCGACGGGTGATGGCGACCTCGTCAAAATCGACGGGCAGCATATGGTCCGAGTTATCGAGCACCAACGTGACCTCGGCGACACCCACCGGCTTGCGCGCTGACGAGCCCGAGAAGATGACATCCTCCATGGCCTGGCCGCGCAGCTGCTTGGCGCTCTGCTCGCCCAGGACCCACAGAATCGAGTCGGAGATGTTCGATTTTCCCGAGCCGTTGGGACCGACGATGACGGTCAGGCCCGGCTCAAACGTCATATGGGCGCGGTCGGCAAACGACTTGAACCCTTTGAGCGTGAGGGACTTGAGATACACGGTTCCTCGCTTACACGTGCTTCTTGTTCAGAATCACGCCGTTGGTGGTGTAACCCATGCGGTCGAGCGCTTCGAGCGCGGCGGCTCCCTCGGCTTCCTTCTTTGAGGAGCCGGAGCCGCGTCCCTGACGAATACCATCGATCAACACCACGGCGGTAAAGGTGGGCGCATGCGCCGGGCCCTCGGAGCCAACGAGCTTGTACGCCGGGGGTTCGTGACCGTCGGCTTGCACGCACTCCTGCAAAAACGACTTGGGGTTCGCAGGATGCTCGGCACGCTCGGAAGCCAAATGCGGCTTAAGCGTACGGTGAATGAACTCTGCCGCGGCATCCCAGCCGGCATCCAGGTACAGCGCGCCCACGAGCGACTCATAGACGTTCTCGAGGGCCGAATGCAGGCCGCGCGCACCGGTACCGGTCTCGGAGGCACCAAAGATGATGATGTCGTCGATGCCCAGCTCGTGAGAAACCTCGGACAGCGTAGCGCCCGAGACAAGCGACACCTTCAGGCGCGTGAGCTTGCCCTCGTCAAACTCCGGATAGGACTCAAACAGGGAGCGTGCGACCACAGCGCCCAAAATGGAATCGCCCAAGAACTCAAGGCGCTCATAGCTGGCAGAAACCGGCTGGCCCTCGACTGCCGAGGGATGCGTAAGGGCCGCGCGCAGCAGCACCTTATTATTGAACTCGTGGCCCAGGATTTCCTGGGCGCGCGTAAGTCGTTCAGACAAAGCCAAGACCTAGGCCTCCCTGGCGTTTTCGATAGCGTCGACGGCGTCGGCGACAGAGTTGAGCGAGAGCAGGGTCTCGTCATCGATCTCAAGGTTGAACTCGTCCTCGATAGCCGTAACCAGCTGCAGGCGTTCGAGCGAGTTGGCATCGAGGTCGTCAAAGGTGGTCTCATCGCTAATTTCGGCAACATCGACGCCCAGAACGTCAGCAGCGACCTCGGCGATCTTGTCGAAGATTTCGGAGCGATCCATAGCGCTTCCTCTCATAGTGCATGAATACCAAAAGAATGGTACCGCCCGGGCGGTACCAAGACATGGTTCTGATTCTACCCCACGACGCACGCCCCGAGACGCATAACGCCGCTGTTATAAAACGATGCCGTCCATGGAGTTGGCGACATTCTCGACCAGCCCGGCGCGCACGGCTTCGGCCGCCGCGAGCGTACCGTTTTTAACAGCCTCGACCGATGTGGCGCCATGGCCGATCAGGACCACGCCGCGCAGGCCCAAAAGAATCGCGCCACCCTTGGCGTCGCCCGAAAGCTTGGCCTTTATCTCGCGCATCTGCTTTTTAATGAGCAGCGCGGCGATCTTGGTGCCAAGCGAAGACATAAAGGCACCCTTGAGTTCCTGCAGCAAAAACTTGGCAGCGCCCTCGGTGGCCTTGAGCGCAATATTGCCCGACATGCCGTCGGCGACCACGACGTCAAAATTGCCCGACGTAAGATCGGTGCCCTCGCAGTTACCAACAAAGCCGGGAACGGCGGCTTTCATGGCCGGGAAGCAGGCCTTGGTAAAGTTGGAGCCCTTCTCGTCCTCGGTGCCGTTAGCAAGCAGGCCCACGCGGGGATGCTCGATGCCCAGGACGACACGAGCATAGGCGCTACCCATCTGAGCAAAACGCACCATGTCATCGACCTCGACATCGGGGTTGGCGCCCATATCGCACAGCACCGTCAGACCGCCGGCGCGATTGGGCAGCGCATTGGTCAGACAGGGACGCACCGGCTGTTTCTTGCCTTCGGCCATATATCTAAACGGCGTGACGTAGGCGGTCGCAGCGGCGGTCATGGCGCCGGTGGAGCCGGCGGAGAAAAACGCGTCCGCATTTCCCTTCTTGATGGCGCGGCACGACAGCACGATCGAAGACTTGCGTTTGGTCATCACGGCGCGAATGGGATCGTCATCCATAGCGATAACGTCGGGTGCCTCAAGGGCCTCAACACGTGCGTGGGAAGCTGCAAAGGGATTGACGATTTCGGCGGGGCCAGCTGCCAAGACCTCGATATCGGGATCGGCGGCAAGCGCAGCCTCGATACCATCGAGAACAACCTGAGGTTTCTCGTCTCCGCCCACAACGTCTACACAAATGCGAACGTTACTCATATACATGCTCCTTATACAAAAATGGCCGACTCATTGAGCCGGCCATTGTGGTTCCATTTGGAACGGCATCGCATCCAGAGTATACCGTTACTCGGTAACGATAACCTCGCGGTCCTTGTAGAAACCGCAGCTGGGGCACACGTGGTGCGGAAGCTTAACAGCGCCGCAACGGGGGCACGTGGACTGAGCCGCAGCCGAGATCTTCATGTTGGCGGAACGACGGGTGTGAGTGCGGATACGACCCTGCTTTTGTTTAGGTACGGGCATAGTGACCTTCCTTATGAACTATCCAGTGTGGCGATTACGCGCAAGTAGCGATACTACCACAGTTTTACTCATCGAGCTTGAGATTCTTCAATGCTGCAAATGGATTTTCCGTGGCAGCGGCCCATTCTGCCTCCGCCTGGGCGGCGCAATCGCATTGCTCGACGTTGAGATTGCAACCGCAAGTGGGGCACAGACCGCGACAATCGGGCTTGCAGAGCACCACAAACGGCGTGTCCATAACGACCGCGTCGTTGATGGGCTCGCCAAGATCGACGATGCGGTCCTCACCCAGGAGCTCATAGCCGTCCTCGTAGGCCTCGGGATCCTCGGGTTCCTCAAAGAGGTAGAACTCCTCGATCTCTCCGGCGATATCAAACGAGGCGGGCTCCAGGCAACGGTCGCACTCACCGGTGGCGTGCGCGCGGACCATGCCCGTGAGCAAGACACCGGTACCGGCATTGGTAAAGACAACGTCGTAGTCGATGCCGTCCTGAAGCTGGTACCCCTTCTCGCCCACCGTGTAGGTGGCGACATCGACCTTACCGGTCAGCGGATACGAATCTCCAGGAAACTCGAGCTGCTCGGAAAGATCGACGGTAACGCTCGGGAACTCAGCCATTACCACTGACCATTCTGCTGGGCGGCACCCTCGTTGAGCTGCTGACGGCAACGGGTAACGGTGCCGGTCAGGCTCTTGAGGTTCTCCTCCAGGTGCGTAAAGACCTGCTCTGCGTAGTCCTCGGCAGCATAACGCGTCTCGCGCTCGTACTGCTGGGCACGATCGCGGATGTCGTCGGCCTGCTGCTGCGCAAGTCGGACGATCTCCTGCTCACCGGCAATGGTGAGGGCCTGCTGCTGAGCGTCGGCGATGATGGAATCGGCCTGAGCGGCGGCGGAAGCCATAAGCTCCTCGCGCTCCTTAAGGATACGGCGGGACTTCTGCCACTCCTCGGGATAGCTCATGCGGATCTCGTCGAGGATGTTGAAGAACACGTCGGCGTCGATGACCTTGAACTGAGCGTTCTTGCCGAAAGGCGGCTTGGCTTCCTCGATCAGCCCTTCGAGCTCATCGACCAAGCTGACGATCCTATCGCCAGGAAAATTCTCGCCCGGCATCCGGTCTCCTTTCATAGGTAACATATCATCGTGCTAGTTTACCACATGCCACCAGGCAATAAAAAACGTCACGAAAAGCGATGTCTGAGTGCTTCGACCACGTTGGGCGGCACAAACGTCGATACATCGCTGCCGAGCGAGGCGATCTGGCGAACGACCGAGCTCGAGATATAACCGTACTGCGGCGCACTCATGACAAAGATGGACTCCAGCTCGCTATCCAGGCGATAATTGAGGTCGGCCTGCTGCAGCTCATACTCAAAGTCGGTCATGGCGCGCAGGCCCTTGACCACGGCCCCCGCCCCCTGCTCACGAGCGAAGTCGACCAAGAGGCCGGTAAAGGGCAGGACTTCGACGCCGTCGATATTACCGAGCGCCTCGCGGGCCAGCGCCACGCGCTCATCGAGCATAAACGTGGTGCCCACACCGTTTTTACCCTGCGATTCGGCCACGGCGACAATCACGCTGGGAAAGATGCGTCGGGCGCGGCGGATCACATCGATATGGCCAAACGTGATGGGATCGAAGGTGCCCGGGACGATCACGCGGTTGATGGTGTCATTCATGGGCGTCCTCCTGAAACGTCGTGGCATCGTTGTTATCGGCATCGGTGACGGCACTATCGTCCTCACCGTCGTCATCGCCGACCCAACGAAGCAGGTCGACCGAGGTAATGCCGTAGCGCTTCTCACGTACAGTCTCAAAGCCTGCCGGATGCGCGCCCGCATCGGCGGAGGCATGCTCAAACAGGGCATAAGCGCCAGGCGCAAGCAGACCCTGCTGAGCCAGGTTCTGCAGCATTTCCTCGACCGGCTCGGCACCAAAAGCATAGGGCGGGTCGAGCAGGACCAAATCAAAGGGGCCGCCCGGTACACGACCGCGCGAGGCACTTGCCAGCATGTCGCCCGTGACCACACGCCAACGCGCACGGTCACGGCAGAGCGACTCGATATTCTTGGTAATGAGCCGCGCGGCGTTGCGATCGATCTCAAACGTCGTGAGCGAGCGGGCCCCACGAGAGAGCATCTCTAACCCTAAGGCACCGGAGCCGCCAAAGGCGTCCAGCACACGAACCTCGTCCAAATCGAAATCGAATGCCGACATGACCATAGATGCGCACGCCTCGCGCACGCGATCAGTCGTGGGGCGGGTGACATCGCGACCACGGGGCTCCTCGATCTTACGACCGCGCCATTCGCCGCCGATGATTCTCATCCTCCGCTGACCTCCTTAAAGATATGTCGATAACGCATGGCGACCGCGTCGCGCAAGGGACGCGTCGCCACAGAGTCAAGGTTGCAAGCATACCGCAAGAGCTCGACCGCGTCCAAATGGGCCCATTCGATAAGGTCCTCATCGGCGTCCAGGTCGACAAAGCGCAGGGTCACACCACCATGCTGACGATAACCCAGGATCTCGCCTTCATGGCGCAGGCGCAGGTCCATCTGGGCGAGCGTAAAGCCGTCCGAGGTCTTTTCGAGCGACTGGAGACGGTCTTGTGCCGCCGATGCGCCGCCGTTGCCCTTGGAGTGCGTCATGACCAGGCACGTGCCCGACACGCTGCCACGGCCCACGCGACCGCGCAGCTGGTGCAGGGCAGCCAAACCAAAGCGCTCACCGTTCTCGATAACCATGACGGTGGCATTGGGCACGTCGACGCCCACCTCGACCACCGTAGTCGAGACGAGCACGTCAATCTCGCCACGCTTGAAGGCATCGATGACCCGATCCTTCTCCCCCGCCGGCATACGGCCGTGAAGGCGCTCGACGGTAAGCCCCGGCAACGCAAGACGCAGTCGGTCGAGCTCGGTTGCCGTATCGTGAAGCGGCACGGGGACCGTCACGCGGCCCTCCTCGTCGCGGGCGATACCGGGTACGTCCTCCAACTCATCGGCCGAATCGCTCGGCTCCACGAGCGGGCAAATCACGTAGGCCTGCTGACCCTTTTCATGCGCCTCGCGAATGGCGCCATAGGCGAGGTCGCGGCTCGACTCGGTGAGCACGCGCGTGGTCACACCGGCACCCGGAACAGGCCGGTGGCGGATGATGCTCGTATCCAGATCGCCGTAGACCGAAAGCGCCAGCGTACGCGGGATGGGCGTTGCCGTCATAACGAGCAGATCGGCACCGGGGCCCTTCGCGCGCAGAGCGTTGCGCTGGCCCACACCAAAGCGGTGCTGCTCATCGATGACCACGAGCGATAGATGCTTGAACGCAACGTTATCCGAAAGCACCGCGTGGGTGCCAAAGAGCACATTAAGCTCGCCCGATTTCAGCTGTGCATGGATGCGCTCGCGCTCTGCAGCCGGCGTGGCACCCGTCAGAAGCGCCCAGGACATGCCGGCCTGTGAGAGCAGAGGGCCGGTCTTATCGGCATATTGGCGCGCCAGCACGCCCGTGGGCGCCATAACGCAGGCCTGCGTGCCGCTATCGGCAGCCACAGCCAGCGCGCAGGCGGCGACGGCCGTCTTGCCGGTACCGACATCACCCAACAGCAGGCGGTTCATCACACGCCCGCCATCGCACATATCGCGCAGGATATCCTGGAACGCGGCCTCCTGCTCGTCGCTCAGCGAAAACGGCAGGGCTTGCTTGAGCGCGGCCAGGTGCTCGCCCGCGGTGTGGGCATAGGGAACCACATCGACCAGGCCGCCGTCGTTGCGCAGGCGCAGCGCCAGCTGCAGGTAGAGGCACTCCTCGTAGGCCAGGCGACGACGTGCGATGTCGCGCTCTGCCATACTCGATGGAAAATGAATTGAGCGCAGCGCGCGGGCATTGCTCATCAGGCGACGCTTAACGCGCAGCGGTGCCGGAATGGGATCAAAGGGATTGCCGACGACCTCGATCGCGCCGCTTACGATGCGGCGCATCCACGCCTGGCTCACGCCGTCACTCACGTAATGGACCGGCAGGATGGTGCCCGCAGCACGCCCGTCATCGAGCTTTTCAAAGTGCGGCGAGGCCATCTGCTTAAAGCCGTAGGCAAACTCGACCTTGCCCATCACGGCCAGGCGGTCGCCCTGTTTAAGCTGCTGGGCAATCCAGGGCTGGCGGAAAAAGGCGACCTGCAGCACGCCCGTCTCGTCAACGAGTGAGACCTCGGTCACCTGCATGCGCGGACGCGGCTGCTTTTGGACGATACGGTCAACCGTGGCGATAATGGTGCACACGGTACCGATGGGCGCCATCTCAATGGACCACGAGCGGGTAAAATCGAGGTATCGATGAGGGATATGGAGAAGGAGGTCCCCCACCGTCCGAATTCCCAGACGGCGAAGGGCCTCCTCACGTTTACCCGAAACATATTTGAGTCGCGCGATATCCTCGTCGAGCGCATTGCTCTGGGCAAAGCGCTCCGAGACGCGCGGCACGGAGCACAGCTCGGACATGGGCAGTTGCCTACTCGATCGAGAAGATCACGGGATAGAGCGGCTGCTCGCCACGATGGGCGTCGATCTCCAAGTCGGGCTGAGCCTCCTCGATAGCGTCGACGATCTCCTGGAAGGCCTCATCGGACAGCTCCTCGCCGGCCAGAATCGTCAGCGCGTCGCCCTCCTCTTCCTCCTGCATGCGGTTGATGCAGTCGAGCGTGACCTGCTTCACGTCGGAGCCGACCACGTCGATGGAGCCGGCGATGATACCCATGACGTCACCAGAGTGAATCGGCGAGCCATCAGATGCGCTGGAGTCGCGCACGGCGCGGGTGACCTCGCCATCGCGAACCTCGCTGATGGCGTCGACCATGGCGGCGACGGCGTCCTCGAGCTCGGAATCGGGCAGGACCGCGAACAGCGCGGAGAACGCCTGCGGAACGGTCTTGGTGGGAACGACGGCAACCTTCTTGTCCGTGCAGGCAGAAGCGGCAGCCTCAGCAGCCATGCGGATGTTGCCGTTGTTGGGCAGAATGATGACTGAGGTCGCGTTAACCTGATCAACGGCGCCCAGCAGGTCTGCAGTCGAGGGGTTCATGGTCTGGCCACCCGACACAATCACGTCGACGCCGAGGGACTTAAGGATGTCGGCCTCGCCAGAACCGGCGGCAACGGCGACAAAGCCCAGGGCCTTCGCGGGCTCGGCGGCCTTTTCCTGATCCTCGTGAATCTTGGCGGTACGGTCGTGGGCCTCCATCTCCATGTTGTGGATAAAGACCTCGTAGATCTGGCCAAGCTGCAGCATGTGCTCGAGCACCAGGTTGGGGGTGTTGGAGTGCACATGAATCTTGTAGTCGGGGTAGGCACCCACGAGCAGCTCGCAGTCGCCCATGGAGCCCAGGAACTTAAGGCACTCGTCCTCGTCAAACGGGGCGTCGGCCTTAAAGAGGAACTCGTTACAGTAGCGGAACTCCGAGCCCTCCCAGTCATCGTTGGCCTCGATCTCAACGCGACCGAGGGCCGCATCGCGGGCAGAGCCGGCGGAGTCAAACGTGGCGGAGAAATCCTCGACAACGGTGCTGCGGCCGAGCGCAGCGGCAACAAAGTTCTCCAGGAAGATGGCAAAGCCAAAGGCGCCGGAGTCGACCACGCCGTTCTCCTTCAGAACGGGCAACAGGTCGGGTGTGCGGGCGACGGACTGGTACGCCTCAACGACGATGGCATCGAGCGCGTCCTCGGCCGAGAACTTCTTCTTCTCGCACTCATCGGCCTTGGTCGAGACGTCGCGCAGCACCGTGAGGATCGTACCCTCGATGGGCTTACGCACTGCCTGGAAGGCAACCTTGACGGCTCGGCGGAACGCATAGGCGATGTTGGCGGAAGTGATGGGCTCATCGGCAGAGACAAGGCCCTCGGCCACACCACGCAGAATCTGCGAGGTGATGACGCCGGAGTTGCCACGGGCACCCATCAGGGAGCCATGGGTGATGGCACCGGCGATGGCCTCCATGTCGGCGTCGGCAGGAAGGGCGGAGAGCTCCTTGGTCACCGAGGCGAGCGTGAGCGACATGTTGGTGCCGGTATCGCCATCGGGTACGGGGAAGACGTTGAGCTTGTTGATCTCCTCGGCCTTGTCGGAAACGGCAGCCGCAGCGATCGGAAAACAGGTGCGAATGGTCTTTGCAATCATGGGTATTTGAATCTCCGTTTTCGGATGCTAGTTCAGACGGCTCTTGAGCGCGTCGATATGGATGCCGATCTTAAGGCTGGTGGGATCGATCTGGGCGATCTCCTGCAGGGTGAAGGCAACGGAGCTCGAAAGATTGTGGCAGACGGACTTCATGTTGACGCCGTTCTCGAGCACGACGTGAAGATCGACCGTAAG
>USOG01000009.1 GCA_900556365.1 uncultured Collinsella sp. | reverse complement strand
ACGAACCTGTGCGACGCCACCTCGGCGCTCACCGTCGAGGGCGACCTGCCCAGCTCCCTCGCGATCTCCCTGCACGACGCCCTGCGCTCCAGCATCCTCTGGACCGTGTCCCGCTCGTGCCTCGTGAGCCTTCCGTAGGCCCTCGGGACCGCCCTTGCGGAGCCGCTCTTCTTCTTTCCGGACATGCCGTCCTCCGATCTCCCGGGGCCGGCCGATCCGGCCCTCAGGGTATCGGGTTCCCACATTCATCCGCACATGTGCGGATGAATGTGGGAGGTGTTCGGATAAAGTTGATAATCAAGGCTCCCACGAATTTAAAATCGGGAGCAAAAAGTTCTTGGTAAACCACGCACGGCTATGTTAGTATCTCTTTTGCCGAAAGGCAACGGGCGATTGGCTCAGGGGTAGAGCATATCCTTCACACGGATGGGGTCACAAGTTCGAATCTTGTATCGCCCACCATCTAAAGCACAGGCCGGAGGTTATAAGCCTCTGGCCTTTTTCTATTTGACACCAAATCTGACACCAAAATCGAATCGAAATTTTCAAACGCTTTTCTAGCTGATCTCTCTTGAACTGACGCCATCGCGCGTTTTGCATAAAGCTCATGCGCTCTTTCATTGAATTTGCCATGGGATTCACGCACAAATGTGGAGATAGGGACCACGGCCCCAGAACGCCTGCCAGCAGATTTGTGTCACACGGCGATCTTTAGGCGAATTACGTCAAGCTATTGGCCAGCATTTGGTCAGCTTCCAGTACTTACCGGCATGATGCCGCCATTGATAATCGGTCTACCTGCAAACATAACGGCACGCAGCCAAAACTAGGGGAGGCCCATATGGACGAGATCGTCTGCGCAAACACCGCATTTCGCTACTGGCGCTGCCCACCGCAGGTGCGCAATCTCTACCCGCGCCTGCCCAACTCCGAAGACGGCTGGCGAGCTCTATCCCAAGCCCCTTTTGTAACCGAAGTCCTCAAGACCCCGATTATCGCTGTTGCTTCGCCAGGTTGTTGTAATCACCACTCGGGACTGCGCTCCACTATTCGCTGGGAAGGGGCATCGAATGCCGGCACAACAATCGACACTAATTTAGGCTTCAGTGTCACCAATCCGCTTAACACGTTATTTACTATGACACGCTTTGTGTCCCAAATAGATCTCGTACTGGCTATGTACGAACTATGCGGTTGGTTTTCTGTTTTCGAGCCGGCTCCCGCTGCCGAAATGCAGTTAAAAATGGCGGTAGAGGAGAATCGCAATTCCAGCACGCAGGATTTGTTCGAACTTGGAGAAGGCGAAGACGAGGTTCCTTGGAAACGAGTTTACGCCCGCGCAACCGTAAAGGCCACAGATAAAGAAGGCCAAACGAACAAGCATGAGGATGGAAGAGAGGTTACGAAACTCAAAGGCACTTCTCTTTGGATGAGAAAGCCGCTCATCGAGCTAAGCGATCTGCATCGATTCGCCGACAAGGTCAAAAGTCAAATGTGGGGAAAGCAGTTTTATGATGCCACTCAGCAGGTTATCGGCATTGCTGCGTCTCCACTCGAGGTCGCTGGGGTCCTGCTTCTAAGTCGTTCTCGACGTCTAGGTGGTGCAGGATTCAGATACGTGTACCTCAACGATTTAACCCCTCTATCCGTGGCAGCCCAAAGCATCGCAGGCCAAAAGGTCTGCTACGGCGACATCGTGATCGTAAACCCAATCCTAATGAAGGCAGTTATTATCGAGATCCAAGGTGAGGTCATTCATGGCTCAGGTGCAATACTTGACCACGATGCGGAGCGCATGACTGCGTTGCAGAGCATGGGATTCGATGTATTCCTGGTGACTCACGATATGCTCAACGATTCAAAGCTGATAGACACCATAGTCAGAAGTGTCTGCGACCGTTTAGGGATTCGCTATAAAGCCAAAACTGAGGCAATGAAATCCGCCGAGACGCGACTGCGAGCAAATGTTTTGTGCAACTGGTTGGAAATCGGAAATTAGTCGGCGACAAGGCGCTAGAACTACCTAGTTTACCTGTTAGTGAATTAATGTCATTTCAAAACTATGCCGGATTACGGGGCTGGACCCGGAACGGCCGTCCATGCCCTGCATTTCACGGAATGCGCAAGTCGGCTACCTGCGGTTTTAATTTTGCCGATGACGGCATGCTCGTGGGTTCCCGGCCTGGTCCCGTAAACCGGCATGGTTTTGAAATCGCCGGGTCGGCGGGAGCGCGATTGGCCCCGGTAATGGGCCTGGCGCCGGCAAGACGGCCGTTGAGCGGATGGCGGCCCGCGCCGCGACTGCGAAATTTTCCAAAATTGTCCTTGCATCGTCGTCCGAGTTCCCGTATAGTACTTCTTCGCACGGGGGCGTAGCTCAGCTGGGAGAGCGCTTGACTGGCAGTCAAGAGGTCAGGGGTTCGATCCCCCTCGTCTCCACCCGAGCATTGAATGAGGCTCCAACGCAAGTTGGGGCCTTTTTTCATATAGGCACACAAGGTCAAAGGCGGCACCATGATCCTCCTGGTCGACAAGATCGTGCGTTGAACGGGTGCCGCGTGCATGGTAGTATTTCACGACGTGGTTCATAACGTTGGAAGTAGTTCTTCCAACCCAACCGCGACAACTACTTTATAAGGGCTCTTGGCGCAACGGTTAGCGCAGGGGACTCATAATCCCTGGGTTCTGGGTTCGAATCCCGGAGGGCCCACCAGGTTTTTCAACAGGCCAGGCAATATGTCTGGTCTGTTTTCTTTTACATCGCAGTGGTTTTCACATACAAATAGCGTGTCTGCTCACTTCCGAGCGCCCTCGGTCGGCTGTGCGCGATGCTGCCGCCACGGAACCGGCCCATCTACTACGTTTAGCCCCGGCCCCTCGACCATACCCCGTATTTCGCGAAAACCGCAGGCCGTCTACCTGCGGTTTTATTTTTACCCGTGACGCCATGGTCGGGGGATGCCGCCCAAACGTAGTAGATGGGCCGCATCCGTGGCGGGAGGTCCCCGGGGGTGCCCGGGCGGGTGCCGGGAAGGAGGGCGACGGCCACGCCGCCGGCCCCTCGTTCTTGGGGCCCGTCCCGCATACGCGCTCGCGCCGCCGAAAGTTTTTCCAAAATTGTCCTTGCATCGGCGGGGGAGTTCCCGTATAGTACTTCTTCGCACGGGGGCGTAGCTCAGCTGGGAGAGCGCTTGACTGGCAGTCAAGAGGTCAGGGGTTCGATCCCCCTCGTCTCCACCCGAGCATTGAATGAGGCTCCAACGCAAGTTGGGGCCTTTTTTCATATAGGCACACAAGGTCAAAGGCGGCACCATGATCCTCCTGGTCGACAAGATCGAAAAAAGCTTCGGCGCACGCGTCCTCTTTAGCGGCGCGTCATTCCAGATCAACCCCGGCGAGCGCTTCGCGCTTGTGGGACCCAACGGCGCCGGCAAAACCACCATGCTCAAGATCATCATGGGTATCGACAGCCCCGATGCCGGCCAGGTCCAGTACGCCAAGGACTGCCAGGTGGGCTACCTGGAACAGGAAACCAACCTGGAGCAAAAGGACACCGCCATCCTTGCCGAGGTCATGGCCGCCGCCAAGGAAATCCGCCGCATGGGCGAGCGTGCCAACGTGCTGCAGGCCCAGATCACCGAGCTCTCCGAGCAGGGCAAGGACGTCGACGCACTCCTCAACGAGTACGGCCAGGTCCAGAACCGCTTTGAGCACCTGGGCGGCTACGAGCTCGAGAGCAACGCCCGCAAGATCCTGTCCGGCCTGGGCTTTAAGGTCACCGATTTTGAGCGCCCGTGCTCCGAGTTCTCGGGCGGCTGGCAGATGCGCATCGCGCTCGCCAAGCTCTTCCTGCGCCACCCCGACCTGCTGCTTCTGGACGAGCCCACCAACCACCTGGACCTCGAGAGCGTCCAGTGGCTGCGCGGCTTTATCGCCAACTACGACGGCGCCGTGCTCATCGTCAGCCACGACCGCGCCTTCATGGACGCCTGCGTCGACCACGTCGCCGCACTCGAAAACCGTCGCGTAACCACCTACACCGGCAACTACAGCAGCTACCTCAAGCAGCGCGAGGACAACCTGGAGCAGATGCGCGCCAAGCGCGCCGCCCAGGAGCGCGACATCGCCCACATGCAGGTCTTCGTCGATAAGTTCCGCTACAAGCCCACCAAGGCAGCCCAGGCCCAGGAGCGCATCCGCAAAATCGAGCAGATCAAAAAGGAGCTCGTCATCCTGCCCGAGGGCCACAAGCATATCGACTTTAAGTTCCCCGACCCGCCGCGCTCGGGCGATATGGTCGTGGGCCTCGAGGGCGTCTCCAAGTCATACGGCGACAAGCACATCTACAGTGACATCGACCTCAAGCTCTACCGCGGCGAGCATGTGGCGCTCGTCGGCCCCAACGGCGCCGGCAAGTCCACCCTCATGAAGATCCTCGCCGGCCTGGAACCGCCCACCACCGGCACCCGCGACCTGGGCACCAACGTGGGTGTGGCCTACTACGCCCAGCACGCGCTCGAGGGCATGACCGAGTCCAACACCGTCCTGCAAGAGATCGACACCGTCACGCCCAAGTGGACCGTGCCGCAGCAGCGCAGCCTGCTGGGCGCCTTCCTATTTAGCGACAACGACTCCATCGAGAAGCAGGTCCGTGTCCTCTCCGGCGGCGAAAAGGCGCGTCTGGCGCTTGCCAAGATGCTCGTGGCCCCCGAGGCGCTCCTGTGCCTGGACGAGCCCACCAACCACCTGGACATCGACTCGGTAGACATGCTCGAGAACGCCCTGCAAAACTTCCCCGGCACCATCGTGCTGATCAGCCACGACGAGCACCTGGTACGCGCTGTGGCCAACCGCATCATTGACATCCGCGATGGCAAGGTCACGGTCTACGACGGCGACTACGACTACTACCTCTACAAGCGCGAGGACCTCGCAGCCCGCGCCGCGGCCGATGCGGCAGGGGAGAGCGCACCGGCCGCGACCAAGTCCGCTAAGGTCACCGCGGCCCAGTCCGACACCCCCGCCACCGCCTCCAAGCCCGCCGAGGGCAAAAAGACCAAGGAGCAAAAGCGCGCCGAGGCCCAGGCCCGCGCCACGCTCAACAAAAAGCTCAAGGGCGTGCGCAACCAGCTCAAGAAGATCGAGGCCGAGCTCGACAAAAAGCGCGCCCGCTATGACGAGCTTATGGAATTGATGGCGAGCGAAGAGCTTTATGCCGATCAGGACAAGTTCAATGCCGCGCTGGGGGAATATAACGGCCTTAAGCAAGAACTGCCCAAGCTCGAGGACGAATGGCTGGAGCTTTCCACCCAGATCGAAGAGGAGACCGCGCGTGAATTCTCGTAAGGCCGCTGCCGTGGCGATGAGCGTCATCGCCATCGCCTGTCGCATCTGCGGCATCTTTATGAGCGCGATGACCGTGCTGCTGTGCTTTAGCGGCCTCACCGCCAAACTGCAGATTGTCGGCTTTGTCGTTGAGCTTTCTCGCGCGCTGCCGAGCGCCATCGCCGGCTACGGCGTCATCACCTCGCCCTTTGGCGGCGTGTTCCGTCTGGATTACGCCATCGTAGCCGTCATTTTGTTTGTGGCCGATTACCTGCTCACGCGCGCCTCGCGCCGCGTCCGCTAGGGGAGCGACATGTCCAGCAGCTACCTCATGAACCTGCTCGCCAGCGCTGTCGCCGTCATCGTGGGCATCGTTATCCACGAGAGCGCACACGCCGCGGCGGCCTGGGCGCTCGGCGACAAGACGGCCCGCTCGCGCGGCCGCGTCTCACTCAACCCGCTCAACCATATCGACCCGTTTGGCACCATCATCCTGCCGCTGCTGATGCTTGCCGCCGGCGGTCCCGTATTCGCCTTCGCAAAGCCCGTGCCCGTCTACCTCAACAACCTCAAGCACCCCAAGCGCGACGAGGTCCTGGTGAGCGTGGCCGGCCCCGCGTCGAACATCGCCCTCGCGTGCCTCGCGGCCGCCCTTATGCACGCAACGTACGGCAACCTCTACACCAGCATGTCCTTTGCCGTGGCATCACAGATCATGAACTTCGGCGCCACGTTCATCGTGGTCAACCTGTCGCTTGCGTTCTTCAACCTCATCCCGATTCCGCCGCTCGATGGCTCGTCGATCATCGTGCCGTTCCTCAATGGCAAGGCGCTCAACAACTATTACCGTCTACAACAATACGCCATGCCGATCCTTATCATCGTGCTGTACCTGCTGCCCATGTGGACCGGCATCGACGTGATCGGGCGCTATTTCGACGTTACCGTGTATCCGCTGGCCGAGTGGCTGCTCAACTTCGCAATCGCCGGCATCTAAGGTAAACTTACAGGTCGACCGTGCAAAACGGTCGCAATTTTCACCCAAACCGCGCCGCGAAGGCGCCGTCAAAGGAGGTCGAAGATGTCGTATCGCGTGTCGACGCAGGTCTACAGCGGACCGTTCGACCTGCTGCTGCAGCTGGTAACCCGCCAAAAAGTAGATATCGGCGCCATCTCGATCAGCGAGGTGGCCGAGCAGTACCTTGCCGAGGCCGAGCGCATCGAGGCGCTGGACCTGGACGTGGCGAGCGACTTTTTGCTGGTCGCGGCAACCCTTTTGGACATCAAGGCCGCCTCTCTGGTGCCGCAGGAGGCCCCGCGCAAAGTCGATGACGACGATGACGAGTTCGACGAAGACCTCGAGGAGCTCAGCACGCTCGACGGCGACGCCTTGCGCGAGGTCCTGATCCAGCGCCTGATTGCATACAAGCAGTTTAAGGGCGCGGCGGCGGCCCTCGGTGCCCGCATGCAGGCCGAAAGCCGCATGCACCCGCGTGTGGCCGGTCCCGACCCGGAGTTTTTGGGCCTAATGCCCGACTATCTGGCCGGCATCACCCTGCGCGGCCTCGCCGTCATCTGTGCCGACCTGGACGGCAAGCGCCAGACCTTCCTGCTGGAGGCCGAGCACGTGGCGCCGCATCGCGTGCCGCTCGACCTGACGGTGGCCTCGGTCGACCGCTTTACCATGGCGCACCAAACCTGCACCTTCCGCGAGCTACTGGACGGCGATGCCACCACCGAGCAGCTCGTCGTCACCTTCCTAGCTATGCTTGAGCTCGCCAAGCGCGGCTCGCTCACGCTGAGCCAGGACGAGATCTTTGGAACCATCCGCATCAACCGCGTCGAGGGCGCCGAGGCCTATGTGCCCGGCGAGGGCCCCGAGCTCACCGAATAGGAGCCGCAACCATGTCAACCCTTTCCACGCTGGAGGCAAACAGCCTCAAAGGCGCCCTCGAGGCGCTGCTGCTGGTGTCGAGCGACCCGGTGAGTGCGCCCGCGCTGGCCGGCGCACTGGATATCGCCCCCGGCGAGTGCGCGTCGCTGCTCGCCGAGCTCAAGGTTGAGTACGAGGAGGCCAACCGCGGCTTTCAGCTGCGCGAGGTCGCCGGCGGCTGGCGCCTGTTCACGCATCCCGCTTACCACGACGTGGTCGAGGCCTATGTGTTGAGCTGGGACACGCAAAAGCTGTCCCAGGCGGCGCTCGAAACCCTGGCCGTTATCGCATACCACCAGCCCGTAACGCGCGAGGTGGTCAAGGGCATCCGCGGCGTCAACTCAGACGGCGTCATCGCGTCGCTCGTGGACAAGGGTCTGGTGCGCGAGCTCGGCCGCGACCCCCAGCGCGGTCAGGCCATCATCTATGGCACGACCAACGCCTTCTTGGAAAAATTCGGCCTGCGCTCAACCCGCGATCTGCCCGATCTGGAGCAGTTTGCCCCCGACGAGCAGTCGCGTCAGTTTATCCGTGAGCGCTTGAGCGGTCGCAGCATTCAGTCCACGCTCGAGGAGCAGGCCGAAGACCTGGACGAAGAGCGCGAACTGCTCGATACCGATGTTGAAGATGTTGAGGCAGTCGAGGACTTGGAGACCCTAGTCGTCGACGAGACCTCGGAGGATTTGCATGACGAGGACTAACGAAGTAGGGGAGACGCGCGCCATGGGCAACGCAGCACCCGCATCCGACGCCCAGCCCGTCTACCCGCACACCATGCGCCTGCAGCGCTTTTTGGCGCGCGCAGGCGTGGCGAGCCGACGTGGCTCGGAGGATCTGATGACCGCCGGCCGCGTGACCGTCAACGGCGAGGTCGCGACCGAACTGGGCACCAAGGTCGACGTCAACCGCGACCAGATCGAGGTCGACGGCATGCCCGTCAAGCTCAACCAGGGTGCCGTGTACTTGATGCTCTACAAGCCGACCGGCTACCTCACCACCATGAGCGACCCGCAGGAGCGCCCTTGCGTAGCCGACCTGGTCCCCCGCGAACGCTTTCCGGGACTTTTCCCGGTGGGACGCCTAGACCGCGACACCACGGGCCTTTTGCTCTTTACCACCGACGGTGACCTGTCGCAGGATCTGCTGCACCCCAGCAAGCATGTCTACAAGACCTACCAGGCACTCGTGGACGGCAGTCTGTCCGACCGCGATCTAGACCCGCTCCGCCGTGGCATCGAGCTCGACGACGGCCTATGCCAGCCGGCGATCTGCCGCGTCATCACCGCACGCGAGGCCGAGGCCGTGGCTCCGCAAGGCGTCAAGCCCGGCACCACTGCCGTCGAGGTCATCATCCGCGAGGGTCGCAAGAATCAAGTTAAGCGCATGTTGAGCAAGATTCACCATCCGGTAATCCGTCTGCATCGCTGCAACTTTGCCGGCCTGGAGCTCAAGGACGTGGCCAAGGGCTCGTGGCGCGAGCTCACCGACCGCGAGGTGCAGATCCTCAAAAGCGGTGGTATCCCGCCCAAGCAGGCCAGCGCCATACGCGGTGGCAAGCCTCAGGAAACCCTCGCCAGCCGCACGCGTCACCACGGCAGCCACGGCTCCGCACCCAAGCGCAACACCTACCGCGAGCGCTACACGGGCTAGGCAACCCGCCGCGCCCCAACGCCCGCGAACCATACCAGCACGTCAATCATCGAAAGGAAGCATTGCATGATCGTCGCCATCGACGGCCCCGCCGGTTCCGGCAAGTCCACCATCGCCAAGGAGATCGCCCGCCAGCTGGGCTTTAACAAGCTCGACACGGGCGCCATGTATCGCGCCGTCACCTTCGCCGCGCTCGACCGCGGCATCGATCTGGACGACGAGGCGGCCATCGACGCCCTCGCCGAGCAGATCGAGATCCGCTTTACCAACGGCACCGGCGAGGACACGCGCTTAACCATTGACGGCCAGGACGCTTCGGCCGCCATCCGCACCCCACAGGTCGACGCTAACGTGTCCAAGGTCTCGGCCTACCCGGGCGTACGCGCCGCCATGCTCATCCACCAGCGCCGCGCCGCTGAAGACCGCGATATCGTGGCCGAGGGTCGCGACATCGGAACCGTCGTGTTCCCCAACGCGCAGGTCAAGGTCTTCCTGACCGCCGACCCGCGCGAGCGCGCCCGACGCCGCGTGCTGCAGCGCCACCAAAACGATGCGCAGCCGCTCACGTCCGAGCAGCTCGAGGCCGAGGTCGACGAGACCCTCGACGCCCTCAAGCAGCGCGACAAGCTCGACAGCAGCCGCGAAGTCGCCCCGCTCGTGCCCGCCGAGGATGCCGTGCACGTCGACTCCACCGCCCACACCATCGACGAGGTCGTCTCGATAATCGAGGACCTCATCAACCAAAGGAGGTAGCCCATGCGCCTGTTTAATCAGACGCCCGAGGACTATTACAACGCTCCCTATGCCGAGTTCCCGGCGCTCATCCGCGGCACCGTCGTCGTGGTCATGGCCATCCTTTGGGCCTTCTCCAAGCTCATGTGGCGCTGGAAGGTAGAGGACGCCGACCTGCTGTTTGAACGCCAGGAAGGCCGCGGCAGTGTGGTCATCTGCAACCACACCTCGATGGCCGAGCTCTTGGCCGTGGAGACGGCGCTGTTCTTTGGGGGCCGCCGCATTCGACCCATCTTTAAGTCCGAGTTCGCCAAGAGCAAGATTGTGCGCTGGGCCTTTAGCCGCGTTGGCGGCATCCCCGTGGAGCGCGGCACCGCCGATATGAAGTGCCTGCGCGCCGCCCAGCATGCGCTGCAGCGCGGCGAGGACGTCCTGATCTTCCCCGAGGGCACGCGCATCCGCTCGTGCGAGATCAAGCCCGAGGTCCACGGCGGCTTTGCACTCATCGCCCAGATGGGCAAGGCGCCTGTCAACCCGCTCGCCATCTGCGGCTGGTCCGATATTACGCCTGCGGGCAAAAAGATCATGCGCCCCAAAAAGTGCTGGATCCGTGCCGGCAAGGCCGTCTCGCTTTCCGACGCACCGGCCGGGCTTAAACGCACGGAGCGCCTGGAATGGTTTGAGTCCGAGGCCATGAACCGCGTCTACGCTATGCGAGACGAGCTGTGCGCCGAGCATCCGGGCAGGTTCTAGCCATGAGCGAGAACGTGACAAACATCGCCACGACTGCGTCTGACCAAGCAACCGCGCCCACCATCGAGATCGCCGCCCACGCCGGCACTTGCTACGGCGTACAGCGTGCGCTCGACATGGCGCTGGCCGCCGCGCCGCAGGCAGGGGAGAGCACTCAGGTCCATACCTTGGGTCCGCTCATCCATAACCCCATCGTGGTACGCGAGCTCGCTGAGGCAGGCGTTGGCTTGGCCGAGAACCTGGACGACGCATCGTCGGGTACCGTGATTATCCGCGCCCACGGCGTGGTGCCACAGGTGATCGATACTGCCCGCAAGCGCGATCTCAACGTGGTCGACGCCACCTGCCCTTACGTCAAGAAGGTCCACGTGGCCGCCGAGCGGCTGGTGCGCGAGGGCTATCGCGTACTCGTCGTGGGTGAGCCGGGCCATCCCGAGGTCGAGGGCATTCTGGGTCACGCCGGCGATGATGCGCAGGTCGTGAGCTGTGCCGCCGACGCCAACGCCTTGTCGCTCAAGGGCAAGGTAGGCCTGGTTGTGCAGACCACCCAGACCGCGCAGAACCTCGCCGAGGTCGTGGCAGCTATCACCCCGCACGTGCAGGAGCTGCGTGTGATCAACACCATCTGCGCCGCCACGAGTGAGCGTCAACAGGCAGCAGCCACACTTGCCAACCGCTGCGACTGCATGGTCGTGGTGGGCGGCAAGAACTCGGGCAACACCCGCCGCCTGGCGCAGATTTGCGCAGACGCCTGCGAGCGCACGTATCACATCGAGGAAGCTTCCGAGCTCCAGGCCGCGTGGTTTACCGACGCTCACCACATCGGCATCACTGCCGGAGCCTCCACCCCACAAGAACACATCGAACGCGCCGTCACGCGCATCAAGGAGCTTTGCCGCTAACCATGGACCAGACCGTACCCGAATACGCCGCCGAGGTGGCCGATTACGGGCGCAGCCGCGACCCCGAGCCGGGTGAGGGCGCGCTCGTTAAGAACGTGCGTCCCGAGTCGCCCGCATGGGATGTGGGTATCGAGCCGGGCATGCGCGTGCTCACGGTCAACGGCGAGCAGCTCACCGACATGATCGTATGGCTTTGGGAGGCCGACGATGATACCGTCGACCTCGAGGTTTTCGACCCACGCGACAACACCGTCACCTCCGTCGAGCTCGACCGCTTCCCGGGCGAGGACTGGGGCCTGGAGTTCGACGGCCCCATCTTTGACGGCATGCGTACCTGTGTGAACGCCTGCGTGTTCTGCTTTATGACCATGCTGCCCAAGGGCGGCCGCTCCACGCTCTACATTCGCGACGACGACTACCGTCTGAGCTTTTTACAGGGCAACTTCGTCACGCTCACGAACCTCTCCGACGAAGATGTTCAAAACGTCATCCAGCGCAACATGAGCCCCATGAACGTGTCGGTCCACGCCGTGAGCCCCGACGTCCGCCGTCGTATGATGGGCCGCAACGCCCAGCGGGGCATGGACGTACTCGAAGCCATCATGGCCGCCGGCATCGAGATTCACGCGCAGATCGTGTTGTGCCCCGGCATGAACGACGGCAAGGAGCTGGAAAAGACCCTGCGCTTTTGCGAGGAGCACGAGCAGATCACCAGCCTGGGCATCGTGCCGCTCGGTTTTACCAAGCATCAAAACCGTTTTAGCTGGTCCTACAGCGACAAGCCTGAGCTAGCGCGCGAGACTATCGCCATGATCCGTCCCTACCAGGATCGTGCCTACGAACGCTTTGGCCGCCATACCTTCCAGATGAGTGACGAGTTCTACCTGGACGCCGGCATCGATCCTCCCGAGGCAGACTTTTACGACGGCTACCCGCAGTACTACGACGGCATCGGCATGATCCGCTCGTATCTGGACGAGACCGATGACGTGCTTGCCGCCGACGCGGAGCGTCTGGCCCGCGTCCGCGCTGGCATCGCCGAGCGCAGCCAGCGCCTCCTGTGCCTCTCTGGCGCCAGCGCGCGCGATACGGTCGCGCGTTTTGTGGAATCGCCGCTCGGCCTTGCCGGCACTGTCACGGCCATCAAGAACCGCTACTTTGGCGGCAACGTAGACGTGACCGGCCTCATCGTCGCCTGCGACATTCTGGAGCAGCTGCCGCAGGACCTCTCGGGGGTTATGCTCTTTGTGCCTAAGCTCATGTTCAACGCTGACGGCATGACGCTTGACGAGTATCATCGTGACGATTTACTCGCAAGCCTTACCAGTCGCAGCGCCGAGGTTCATGTGGTGTCGACCATGCCACATGAGCTGCTCGATACCCTGGAGCATATCCTTGGCATTGTGCCTGCCGACTCTACTAATTCCGCTGACCCTACCCATTAAAGGAGTGCAGATGAAACCTATCGTCGCCGTCGTCGGACGCCCTAACGTGGGCAAGTCCACGCTCGTCAACCGCCTGGCCCAGACCTCGGACGCCATCGTCCACGAGTCCCGCGGCGTCACGCGCGACCGCTCATACCACACGGCCGATTGGAACGGTCGCGAGTTCACCATCGTCGACACGGGCGGCATCGAGCCGCTCAAGAGTGATGACGTCTTTGCCACGTCCATCCGCGACCAGGCCCTCGCCGCCGCCGAGGAAGCCGCCGTCATCCTGTTTGTGGTCGACGGCCGCACCGGCGTCACCGAGGAGGACGAGTCGGTCGCCCGCATGCTCAAGCGCTGCGACAAGCCGGTCTTTCTGCTGGTGAACAAGCTCGACAACCCCGATCGCGAAAACGACAGCATCTGGGAGTTCTATTCGCTCGGCATCGGTGAGCCCACGCCTCTCTCGGCCCTGCATGGCCATGGCACGGGCGACCTGCTCGACGATATCGTGGCCCTGCTTCCGGAAGAAGAGGACGAGGTCGCCGATGAGTACCCCGACGCGTTGAACGTCGCCATCATCGGCCGCCCCAATGCCGGTAAGTCGTCGCTGTTCAACCGCATCCTGGGCGCCGACCGCTCTATCGTGTCCAACATTGCCGGCACGACGCGCGACGCCATCGATACCGTCGTAGAGCGTAACGGCAAGCACTACCGCATGGTCGACACCGCGGGTATTCGCAAGAAGAGCACCGTATACGAGAATATCGAGTACTACTCCATGGTCCGCGGCCTGCGCGCCATCGATCGCGCCGACGTGGCGCTGCTCGTCGTCGACGCCTCCGTGGGCGTTACAGAGCAGGACCAGAAGGTCATGGGCTTGGCCATCGAGCGCGGCTGTGCCATCGTCGTGCTGCTCAACAAATGGGATCTGCTCGACGATGACCGCAAGCGCGAGGCCTGCATGGAGACCGTCGACCGCCGTCTGGGCGTCATGGCTCCCTGGGCCCAGTACCTGCGCATCTCAGCCCTGACCGGCCGTAGCGTCGAGAAGATCTGGTCGATGGTCGACGCGGCCGAAAAGACGCGCTCGCAAAAGATCAGTACCTCACGCCTCAACACGTTCCTCACCGACCTGCGCGAGTTCGGTCATACCGTGGTGGACGGCAAGCGCCGCCTGCGTATGCACTACGTGACCCAGACGGGCGTCAACCCGCCGACGTTCACGTTCTTCGTCAACCACAGTGACCTGGTCAACGACACCTATCAGCGCTACGTGGAGAACCGCATGCGCTCGACCTTCGACTTTGCCGGCACGCCCATTCGACTCTTCTTTAGGAAGAAGGAGCAAAAGGATGCATAATCCGATTCTTCTGACCGCCATCTGCGCCGTGGTCTCGTTCTTTATCGGGGCGATTCCGTTTGGTCTGATCCTGGGCCGCGTGTTCAACCACACGGACATTCGTAAGGCGGGCTCCGGCAACATCGGCACCACCAACGCCCTGCGCGTGGCCGGCCCCAAGGTGGCCGCGCTCACGCTGCTGCTCGACTGCCTGAAGGGCGCCATCTGCGTCCTTATCGCGCGTCCGCTCATTGCCGACTTGGGCTATGGCTTCCCCGTGAGCATTATGGCCCCCGGTGCCGCCGGCGACTGGATGCTCGGCGTCATCTGCCTGGCAGCCGTGTGGGGCCATATCTTCTCGCCCTACCTCAACTTCCATGGCGGCAAGGGCATCGCAGTTGGTCTGGGCGTCATCCTCGCCTGGTACTGGCCTATTGGCCTGTCGCTGCTGGGCATGTTTATCGTGGCCGTCGCCATCACCAAGTTTGTGTCGGTGGGCTCGCTTGCCGCGGCCATCGGTCTTCCCATCGCTGCCTGCGCGGTCTTTCCGTACAGCAGCCTCGGACTTAAGTTTTGCATGGCGCTGATCGGCATTACTGTGGTGTGGGCCCATCGTGCGAACATCAAAAAGCTCATGACGGGTAAGGAGTCCAAGCTCTCGTTTACCAAGCGCGTCACCGAGCCCGACGATAAGTAGGAGAGAGTCATGAATGTTGCGCTGATTGGCTCCGGCTCCTGGGGAACCGCCGTCGCGGGCCTTGCTGCAGCGCGAGCCGAGCGCGTGACCATGTGGGCCCATAGCGAGCAGACGGCCGCCGGCATCAATGGCGAGCACCGCAATCCCCGGTATCTGGTGGACTACGAGCTGCCCGGCAACGTTGTCGCCACCACGGACCTATCGCAGGCGCTCGACGGCGCCGAGGCCATCATCTTTGCCGTTCCTTCGACGCACCTTCGCAGCGTGTGCCACCAGGCCGCTCCCTTTATCGCCGCCGATACCCCGGCGCTCTGCCTCACCAAGGGCATTGAGCCCGAGTCCGGCCTGCTCATGAGCGAGGTCATCGCAAGCGAGATCGGCAACGAGTCGCGCGTGGCGGCGCTCTCGGGCCCCAACCATGCTGAGGAAATCTGCCGCGGCGGACTTTCTGCCGCCGTCATCGCAAGCAAAGATCCGCAGATAGGGGAGACCTTTAAGGAACTGCTCCTGTCCACGGCCTTCCGCATCTATCTGTCGCAAGACATGACCGGTGTCGAGGTCTGCGGCGCCATGAAAAACGTCATCGCCATCGTGTGCGGCATCTCCGCCGGCACCGGTGCCGGCGACAATACGCTTGCCCTTATCATGACGCGCGGCCTGGCCGAGATCAGCCGTCTGGTGCACGCCCGCGGCGGTCAAGCTATGACCTGCATGGGACTCGCCGGCATGGGCGACCTCATTGCCACCTGCACCTCGGAGCATTCGCGCAACCGCACCTTTGGCTACGAGTTTGCCCACGGCGTGTCGCTCGACGAGTATCAGACGCGCACGCATATGGTGGTCGAGGGCGCCGTCGCGGCCCGCAGCGTCAGCGAGCTCGCCCGTTCACTGGGCGTAGACATTCCGCTCACCTTTGCCGTGGAGCAAACGCTCTACAACGGTGTTACTTTGGATAGGGCGCTCGAGATTCTTACCGACCGCGTCCCTTCTCAAGAGTTCTACGGACTCACCGACTAGCGCAGAAAGGCTACTACCATGGGTTCCATCAAAATCGCTCCGTCTGTCCTTTCGGCCGACATGGCCAACCTCAAGGGCGAACTCGACAAAATCGCCGGTGCCGACTACGTGCACTTCGACGTCATGGACGGCCACTTTACCGGCAACCTCACCTTTGGCGTCGACATCCTTAAGGCCGTCAAGCGCTCCACCGATGTACCGGTCGACGCACACCTCATGGTGTCGAACCCCGACGAGACGGTCGATTGGTACGCCGACGCCGGTGCCGACATGATCACCGTGCACTACGAGGCTTCCACGCACCTGCACCGCACGCTTACCCATCTGCAGCAGCGCGGCGTCAAGGCCGGCGTGGTGCTCAACCCCGCCACTCCCGTGTGCGTACTCGAGAGCATCATCGACGTTGTCGACATGGTGCTGCTGATGAGCGTGAACCCTGGCTTTGGCGGCCAGAGCTTTATCCCGGGCACCATCGCTAAGCTCCACGAGCTCAAAGCCATGTGCGAGCGCCACGGCGTGTCGCCCCTCATCGAGGTCGACGGCGGCATCTCTTCCAAGAACATTGCCGAGGTCGTCAAGGCCGGCGCCAACGTCCTCGTGGCCGGCTCCGCTGTTTTTAAGTCCGAAGATCCCGCTGCCGAGGTTGCGCTGCTGCAGAAGTTGGGCAACGAGGCCGCACAGGAGGCATAAACCCTTATGACCGCAGGTCAAAACCGCATACCCGTGAATCTTGACTATGCCGCCTCGACGCCCATGCGCGCCGAGGCGCTCCTTGCGCAGCGCGAGTACGACGACAGCGAGCTTGCCGGCGTCAACCCCAACTCGCTGCACTCGCTCGGCCGCAAGGCCGCTGCGCGCCTAGAAATGGCGCGTCGCGAGATTGCCCGCAGCTTTGGCGCGCGCGTCCGTCCGTCCGAGATCATCCTTACCAACGGCGGTACCGAAGCCAACCAGCTGGCGCTGCTCGGTCTTGCCGAGGGTGCCCGTCAGCGCGACCGTAAGCGTAACCGCGTGATCGTATCTGCCATCGAGCACGATTCGATTCTGGACAACCTGCCGCTGCTGCGTGCCGCCGGCTTTACCGTCGACCTAGCGCAGCCCTGCCGCGCGGGCTACATTGAGCCTACCGCGCTAAGTGAGCTGCTGAGCGATGACGTGGCGCTCGTGAGCATTATGGTCGCCAACAACGAGACCGGCGTGGTGCAGCCCATCCGCGAGCTTGCCGCGGCCGCGCATACCGTGAGCGCCCTGTTCCACACCGATGCCATCCAGGGGTATCTGCATATTCCGCTCGATGTCACCGAGCTGGGCGTCGATGCTATGACCGTTGCCGCGCACAAGATCGGCGGCCCCGTAGCATCCGGCGCACTCTACCTTAAGAACCGCACGCCGCTGCGTCCGCGCATCTTTGGCGGTGGACAGGAAGCCGGACGTCGTGCCGGCACGCAGGACCTTCGCACGCAGCTGGCCTTTGCCGCTGCCGCCCGCACGTTGGCGCCCCGCGTGGCCCAGGAGCGTACGACGCTGCAAGCTCTTTCCGACAAGCTCTACGCCACGCTTACGGCTCATCCGCGTATTCATGCCACCATGGGCGACTACGCACAGGCCGATCGTCTGCCGGGCATGGTTTCCATCTACGTCGACGGCATGGACTCCGAGGAACTCATCATCAAGCTAGACGCCGCCGGCTTTGAGGTATCGGCCGGTTCTGCCTGCTCGAGCGGCAGCATGGACCCGAGCCATGTTCTCAGTGCCATGGGTATTGGCCGCGAGCAGGCCCTGGGTGCACTGCGCATCTCCTTCGATGACCGTGTGAATCCGGGCGATCTGGACGAGTTTGCCCAGACGCTGCTCTCGATCGTGGGTGCCGCATGATCGTCGTCGAGCTTGAACGTGCGCTGCTGGCGCGCTACCCCAAGATGGACGCCGAGGGCTGGGATCATGTTGGGCTATCTGTGGGAGATCCCGCTGCAGAGATCACCGGCGTTGCCTGCGTGCTCGATGCGACCGAGGCAAACGTGCATCGAGCACTCGAGGCCGGCGCAAACGTGCTGCTGACGCATCATCCCATCTATATCAAGGCGCCTGAGGCGTTTTGCCCGGCGGATGCCACGCGTCCCCAGTGCAGTGCGGCGCTCTATGAGGCCGCCCGCTGCGGCGTGAGCATTATCTCGCTCCACACCAATCTGGACCGCTCGCACGAAGCGCGCACCTGCCTGTGCGAGCTGCTGGGCGCTGAGCCCGTGAGCTCGCTGGAGCACGTGGACGACCCCGAGGCCACCGGCCTGGGCGCGCTTGCAACGCTCAACGACCCGTGCACGCTGCGCGATCTCGCCACCCGTGCTGCCACGGCCTTCGGAAGCGACCCGCGTGTGTGGGGCGAAGCCGATCGTCCGTGCCGCACCGTCGCCATTTTGGGCGGCTCCCTGGGCGACTTTGGAGAGCTCGCCATCGCCGCGGGCGCGGACGTTGTCGTGACGGGCGAGGCGGGATACCACGTGGCGCAAGACCTTGCCTTACGCGGGCTGCCGGTGATCTTGCTCGGCCACGACCGCTCCGAGGAGCCGTTCGTTGATATATTGATGAACTCTGCAGTTGACGACGGGGTTGACCCCCGTCATGCGATTAAAATACTGAACCCTTGCCAATGGTGGACTGTGACAAAAGGAGAGAACTTATGAGCGCCGGCGCTACGCTACTCAAGCTGCAACAGATCGATTTGGAGCTCGCCCGCAACAAGAGCGAACTTGCCAATATGCCGGAGCTCAAGGAGCTCGCTTCCAAGCGCAAGACCTATGTGAAGCTCAAGTCCGAGATGACCAAGCTCTACGCCCAGCGCAAGGATCTGGACATTGAGCTCGACGATCTCAACACCACCGAGATTCAGACCAACAACGCCATCGAGGCTGCCAAGAAGCGCCATGTCGACGGCTCCGACTACCGCGAGGTTCAGGACCTGGAGAATGAACTCGCCACCCTGGCCAAGCGTCTGGACAAGATTGAGCACACCCGCAAGGACGTCGTTGTCGCCCATAAGGAGGCGCTCGACCGCGAGGCCCGCGCGCAGGCAATCATCGCCAAGTTCGAGGAGGGCGTGAAGGCCGATACCAAGGCCGCCCGCGCCAAGGCTGCCGACCTGCAGGCTCAGATTGACGCCGCCGCTAAGGAGCGCACCGCGCTTGCTGCCACGCTGCCGGCCGACGTGCTCACCGACTACGAGCGTCTGCTCAAGCAGTTCCGCGGCCTTGCCGTCGAGACCATCCAGGGCAACATCCCCACGGTTTGCCACACCGCGCTGCAGGCATCGTCCATGAGCGACCTCAACCACGACGGCAGGTCAATTACGCACTGCCCGTACTGCCACCGCCTCCTGGTGCTCCCGAGCAAGGAAGCTTAAACGATGGCGGCACCCAACAATTCAATGCAACTTGAGGGAAAAACGATCCTGCTGGGCATTACCGGCGGGATCGCCGCCTATAAGTCGTGCAATATCGTGCGCCTGCTGCAAAAGCGCGGTGCGCGAGTCAAGGTCGTTATGAGCGAGCATGCCACCAAGTTTGTGGGCCCGCTCACCTTCCGTGCGCTCACCAACGAGCCCGTTGCCGTGGGCCTATTCGACGATCTCTCCGACCCCATCCACCATATCTCGCTGGCACAGGAGCCCGATCTGGTGGTCGTGGCGCCCGCGACGGCTAATATCATCGCCAAGATGGCCAACGGTATCGCCGACGACCTCATCTCCACCACGCTGCTAGCCACGCCGCGACCCATCGTGATTGCGCCGGCCATGAACAATGGCATGTGGAAGGCGCCGGCCACGCAGGCCAACATGGCCACGCTGCGCGACCGCGGCGTGCATGTGGTGGGACCCGGCAGCGGCTACCTTGCCTGCGGCGACGTGGACACGGGACGTATGAGCGAGCCCGAGGACATCGTCGAGGCTGTCTGTGAGGTGCTTAACCCCGCGCCTCAGGATCTTGCGGGCAAGCGCATCGTAATCACCGCCGGCCCCACGCACGAGCCGATCGATCCCGTGCGCTTTATTGGCAACCGGTCGTCGGGCAAGATGGGCATCGCCCTGGCGGGGGAGGCCACTCGCCGCGGTGCTGCGGTCACGCTTGTGTTGGGCCCGACATCGCTCGATGTTCCCCGCGCCGTGGAGTGCGTACGCGTGCAAACCGCCGCAGAAATGCTGCAGACGGCTCTGAGCGCCTTTCAGACGGCCGATGCGGCCATTTGCGCGGCAGCCGTCGCCGACTACACTCCAGCGGCCCCAGCGGACCATAAGCTCAAAAAGGCCAACGAGCGCCTGGATCGCATCGAACTGGTCGAGACGGTCGATATTTTGGCCGAGCTCTCGCGCCAGAAGGGCGAGCGATGCGTGATCGGATTTGCGGCCGAGACCGATAACGTTGTCGAGTACGCAGAGCGCAAATTGGCCCGCAAGGGGTGCGATGTAATAATCGCCAACGATGTCTCACGCACCGATTCGGGCTTTGGGACCGACACCAACAAGGCCTGGATTGTGAGCACAACGGGTACGCAAGAACTTCCCGTACTAACAAAACCCCAGCTCGCAGATACAATTTTGGACTTGCTTCAAAAATTGTAAAAAAGTTCTTGCACAAGTCTAAAGTTTCGGGTTAATATACTCCCTGTTGCGAGCGAGAGCAGAGCAACAAACAAAAGCTTCGGGACGTGGCGCAGCT
>USOG01000008.1 GCA_900556365.1 uncultured Collinsella sp. | reverse complement strand
GGCACTGGCCGTACCCTGCACCCGGACAACATGGGCGCCGGCCCTGCCTCTTACGGCATGACCGACACCATGGGCCGCATGCACTCCGACGCCCAGTTCGCCGGTTCTTCCTCCGTGCCTGCGCACGTCGACATGATGGGTCTCATCGGCATGGGCAACAACCCCATGGTCGGTGCCACCGTCGCCTGCGCTGTCGCCGTCGAAGAGGCCCTCAAGGCCTAATCGCGCCCGCGCGATGCTCAGATAGTTGAGCTTTGGAGCCGCTACCTTTCGAGGTAGCGGCTCTTTTTGTTTGCGCTGGCGCAGGGTATCTAATGCCGATATATCAGCTGGGGCGAAATACGAGATGTGAAGAGATGGAGCGTCAGAGCGTCCATGACGCCCACCTGCCATATTTGCCCTTTACCGATTTGACGGGTCTTTGCGGCCCCATTGCCGATCACCCGTGCGACAATGCGCCGGACGAGAAAGGAATCCGATGGAATCGACTGATGTACTGGTAATTGGATCTGGCATTGCGGGCCTTTGTGCCGCCATCGAAGCGGCACGCACGGGTGCAACCGTCACTGTGACAAGCGCCGGCAAGACCATGAGTGGATCGAGCTTCTTCCCGGGTACCTGGGGCCTCGGCCTCATCGGTCCCGTCGACGAAGACGACGAGCAGGACCTCATCGACACCATCCAGACCGTCGGCGGCGGTGTCGCCGACCCCGAACTCGTCCAAACGTTCGTCCACGGCATTCCCCAAGCGATTGACTGGCTCGAGCAAGACCTGGGCGTTGAGCTCCAGCGTCCGCAAAACGCTGAGAGCGCTCAGCAAAAGCAGTTTATCCCCTGCTTTGACCACAAGACGCGCATGTGGCGCGGCCTCACCCGCAAGCCCCTTGAGGACGCTCTGACGACCTGGATCGAGTCGCTCGGCATTCGCCTACTCCCCCGCCATGAGCTTATCGACCTTGTTGAGGACACGAACGGCAGAATAACCGGAACCGTACTCTACGACCTTACCGAAAATCGAATCGTGCCCTTTGCTGCCAAGGCCACGATCATCGCAGCCGGTGGCACAGGCGGCCTGTTCGAGCGCAGCCTTACGTCGGCTGATGTGCTCAGCTCCTCGCAGGCCATCGCACTGGCGCACGGCGCAACACTTACTAATATAGAGTTCATGCAGATGATGCCCGGCTTCATCGAGCCCAGGCGTAACTTGGTCTTCAACGAGAAAACCTGGCGCTACGTACATGTAGACCAGCCGGTAGATATTGCCGACGACAAGCTGGACGACCTGCTCGAGCAGCGCTCTGGATATGGCCCTTTCACTTCGCGCCTGGCCTCCCGCGCTATCGATCTCGTCATCGATCAGGCAGGTGTCGAAGGCCTGGCACTCCACTACGACTTCCCCCGCGAGGATGTCCCAGAGTTTGTGCAGACCTTTGCCACCTGGCTGCAAGACGAGCACGGCATCGCTCCGACTGACGAGATGCGCGTTGCGATGTATGCCCACGCCGCTAATGGCGGCATCAAGATCGATAAGACCGCGCACACGGGCGTTGAGGGCCTCTACGCTTGCGGCGAGGCGACAGGCGGCATGCACGGCGCCGACCGCATTGGTGGCTTGTCAAGCGCCAACGGCATCGTGTTCGGACGCATCGCGGGCGCATCGGCAGCCCTTGCAGCGCAGAAAGAGCCTGAGACACCCCTGAAGGCGGATATCGCCCTCCCCCACTACGGCATTGCCACAACAGATGCCGAACGCCTGACACACGGCCTTAAGCACACGATGAGCACCTATTGCATGATCAACCGCACCGAAACAGGCCTATCCGAAGCACTACACGAGCTTGAGGGCTTGAAGACGGAGGCAACGACCTTGAGCACACAGAAAGCCCAGGACAGCGAAGTCGCAGCCCTCGCCCGCCTGCAATCGCAGATTCAGCTGGCACAGGAAATGGTCAAAGCCATGCGCAAGCGAACTGAAAGCTTAGGTTCACACTATCGAGCAGACTAAGCTGAGCGCCTGTCCAAAACAGAACACAACTTGTCGATGCTGGTAACGCTTACGCATTTCCCCAGCGTCTTCGCGCGAGCCGCCGAGGGCGACAAAGCTGCCCGCACAAAGCCCAAGCCACGAGGGAGCTCCTGATGGTCCACCATGATTGATAGACGGCTCCGGCAACAGGGCCATTATTCGCATGTACCTCTTGCGGCGAAAAGATGGGCAGGGGGCAGGGGGCAGCATTCAGATTCATGCCCAAGCAACACTATCAGGAACTTCAACGGACGCACCATTCAAGCTCTCAACAAAATACCCTTCCCCGTTTGCCCGGAGAAGGGTATCGATAAAGGCGTCTCTACCAAAAGCCGACGGCGCGCAAACATGCGCGGCGCCCCCATCGAGAGCATGCTACTCGCCGAAGCCACCCTCAATAAGAGCGACCAACGTGTCCACGGCGGCAATCTCGTCGTCGCCCTCGGCACGCAACTCAACCTTATCGTTCTGGGTAATACCTGAGGTCATGATAGCGATCATGGACTTAGCGTCCTTGAAGTCGCCATCCCTGGAGGCGTTGCGGACCTCAATCTTCGAGACAAACTTCGCAGCCTCGGTCGCCAGCGTCGCCGCAGGGCGGGCGTGAAGACCAGTGGGGTTAACGACCATAACAATCTTATTGTACATTTCTAACTCCTTCGTAATAGACCGAGCAATCCTTTTACCCCAACGCACACGTTAGGCAAGGCAGATACATACCGAACATCACATATGTAACCAACAACAAGAAGACCGCGGGCAACGTCGCCGCGACAAATCCACAGTCGACTACCCCTGATACAGCGGATGTCCCTCAGCGGGAACCACGCACGTGCCAGCCAGGTAATCGTGAACGCAGCGACGAGCCGGGATAATCAGGAACATGAGCAGCGACACCGCCGTAACAATCATACCCGCGATCTCCCAGTAATAATTCACGTCAACGCGGGTGATGAGCACCGCCATCTCGCGAATATACCGGGACACCACGTACCCGCTGCCTTCGAGCAAAAAGCCCACGATAACCTGGCGCCAGATCAAGCGTCCAATAGAAGGCAAGCTGCCATCAAGTGTGGCGACACGCACATGCGCAATACGCTTGCCCGGAGTCTGCCCCGGCCACACCAGCAACGGAATCAGCACAAAGTATGCGATGGCGGCAAGCACGCACAAAAGTCCGACCACAATGCCGACGCTCCAGCGATATCCCATTGCCTCGAACACGTATAGGTCGGTGAACATCTCGTTCTTATGGGTCAGCACAAGATAAACCATCACGGCCGGCAAACCAGAGACAATGCCACCCAAAATCCAGTCGATAACGTAGGCGTACAAACGTGACAGCGGGGGCGCCGACAGAATCGAGCATGCATCGGCATTCGATTCCTTATGGGTCTCGCTTGCAATGCTCGTCGCAGCAGAAGGTGCCTGCTCCGCGCTCGCCTCACGTCGCTGTTTCTTGCGTTTTTTAGTCATGCGCTACCTCACATCGAGAATACGCAACTGTTTGTCGGTATGGTTGAGCGGGCATGAAACGCCGTCTTTCAGCAACACGTCGTCCTCAATACGCACGCCGCCGACTCCAGGAATATACACGCCCGGCTCGCAGGACATAATCATTCCGTTGTCGAGCACGATGTCACCAGAGGTGTTCAACAGTGGCAAGTCGCCACCCATGCCGATACCGTGACCAAGTCCATGGGTGAAATACTCACCATACCCCGCCTTGGTAATAACACGACGCGCGGCCGCATCCACATCGCGCGCCACCACACCACAACGAATAGCATCGATACCTGCAAGGTGAGCATTCAAAACAGTCTCGTACACATGAGCCATCTGGTCGGTCGGGGCGCCAAGGAAGCACACGCGCGTCATATCGGACTGATAGCCGTTGATCTGCACGCCGAAGTCGATCAGAATCGGTTCGTGCGCCTGGACCCTGCGGTCGGTAGGACGACCGTGAGGCATGGCGCTGCGCTCGCCGGTGGCAACGATAGTATCGAACGACATTGCCTCGGCACCAGCGGCAATCGAGTAATAGTGCACGAGCGCAGAGATTTCAAATTCGGTCATACCCACGTGCAGCCGCTCGGTCGTCTTGGCGTACACGTCGTCGGCAACATCGACCGCATGCTGAACCGCCGCGATCTCGGCTTCATCCTTGCGCAAGCGCATCAACGCCATCTCGCTGCCCAGCAGCGTGATGTCAAGGCCCAAGCCTTCCAAGTTGCGGTATTCCGAAATCGTGATTTCGGACTCCTCGATGCCCAACGTAGAGCAGCCACACTCTTTGAGTGCACGCTCAAGCTCGGCCAGATAGCTCGTCCCCTGCTCGTGGACACGAAACTCCAGATCGAATTCGCGTTCCCGAGCCTCGTTCACGTAACGGCCGTCCATGATGAGAAAACCACGGTCGCGCGTAAAGAGCACCTTGCAACCGCTGCCGGTCAACGTGCCCAGATAGCGCTTCATGGTCTTGCTCTTGATTAACAGCGCATCGAGCTTGTGCTCGTCCAAGAAGGTATAAATATTGTCCACATGTGCGTTCATCGAACGTATCGCCTTTCAAAGGAGCCCGACAATGAGGTCACTCCCCCATCGCCGGGCTTTCATGCTTTCGAAATCAGCAGGTACAGGCACCGGCTATTTCAGTTGACTAGAAGTCAAGATCAAGATCCTCGAGCAACGCCGCATCTTCGGCAGAAATCTCGGAATGCTTCTCAGCCGCCACACGGGCCTCTTCAGCCAGTGCACGCTTCTAGGCAACCTTGCAGAACGGGTAGTACACGATCAGCGCAAGGACCAGCTGGACCACGTTGGCCACAATCGACGTCCAAGACATGTTGGTCAGGAAGCCCTCCAGGAACACACCGACGTAGGGAGGCGTGAAGGTGGAGCAGGGCACCCAACCCCAGCTCATGAACCAGAACGGAATGGAGGACAGAATGCCGCCAAAGATAACGAACGGGATGAAGAAGATCGGGTTCAGAACAATCGGAGCACCGAACAGAATCGGCTCGTTTACGCCGAACAGCGACGGGATGAAGGCGATGCGGCCAATCTCGCGCTGAGCCTTGGACTTGGAGAACATGAACCAGATAACAACGCCCATGGTCACGCCCAGTCCGGTGAAACCGCCAAACGCAGACATGGGACCAGGGGTGAAGATGTGGGTAGCGACACCGCCGCCCTGAACCGCAGCGATGTTCTCAGCCAGGAACTGCGTGGAGATCGGCTGAACGATCGGGGACAGAACAGAGGGGTGAATACCGAAGAAGAAGATGAAGCAGCGCAGGATGTGGTAGAAGGTAACGGCAAGCGGGCTGTCCATCGAACCGACGAGCGGGGCCAAGATGATTGAGAAGATCTCGTTGGGCATGATGCCGAAAACGCCCTGGCACAAAACACGGACGCCCAAGAACAGGCCGATGACGATAGCGGTGACCGGGATAATCTCAAAGGAGCTCGAAATAAAGTCGGGCACGGTATCGGGCATCTTGATGGTAAAGTGTCGCTTCTTGCACCAACGATACACCTCGACTGCGAGCAGCGAGGCAACCATGGAAACGAACAGGCCCTTGGAGCCCATGCCGCCCAGCGCGATGCCGCCGGCCTCGTCCATTTCCATGCCGAGCAGTAGGAAGCCAACGAGAGCCATGGACATGGAGCCAGGGATGTCCAGGTCATAGGACTTGGCCAGGTGATAGGCGGTAACGACGGAAACGAAGACCGACATCAGACCCATGGAAACGTTGTAGGCCAAATCGAAGTACTGGGTGTTGTTCAGAATCCAAACGGAGATGGGGTTGGTCTCGCCAATCATGTTGGGAATGGCGGCTGGGATCAGGCAGAACGAACCGATCAGCAGCAGAGGGGTCATGGCGATCATGGCCTTCTTAACTGCGGACAGGTGACGCTGCTTGTCCATCTTCTCGGCAACAGGGCCAAGATAGGTGTTCAGCAGGTTTTCGAACTTATCGAAGGCACTCTGCTTTTTCTCTACAGTCTCCGACATACGTCGCATCCTCCATTTCAGGGAATATCAGACAGGGGTTTACTGGTTTGCCTTGGTGGCCTCGCGGGCCATGTCAGCCTTTTTCTTAGCGATGAGCAGCTGCTTGAACACGGTAGCGCCGTCCATCTTGCCGTAGGTCTCCTGATCGACGATCACGTACGGGATGTGACGCGGCTCGATCAGGGGCCTGATGGACTCGAACTTATGGGCGATTTGGGGACCCATAATCAGCGCGTCCATGTGATCGATCTCCTGATCGAGCAGGTCGGCGGCGATAGCCTTAAACTCAAAGTCATCGTCGTTGAGCTTCTGGCTGTTATGGATCGTCTGTTTGATACGATCCATCAGCATGGTGGTGGAAAAACCACCGGCACAGCACAGAACGATGTTCATCTTTGCCATTGTCTTGTCCTTTCTAACGACAAATAAAGACAGTTTGAGAAGGGACGGGCTGCAGCGATCGAGGCGCGCATCGCCCCTTCGCAGACGCGTGTCCTACGCCTACTTGGCCTGGGCGTCGCGCTCCTCGAAGATCTTGACGATCTCCTCGATAAGATCGCGAGCGAGCTGAGAGGTCATATAGTGATCCTGGGCGTGGACCATAAGCAGACTTGCAGCATCGGCGTTTTCGGCACCAGACAGGGCTTGGGTAATCACCTCGGTCTGAGCGGCATGAGCGGCCAGGTCGGCCTCCTTGGCCTCGGCGAGCAGCGCACGGGCGCCCTCGTAGTCGTGCTCGCGCACGCAAGCGAGCGCGGCGAACGCCTTGCCCTTGCTGGCACCGGCAGAGCCGATGATGGTCATAATCTGCTGTTCGTTGTTTTCCACCGAATAAATCCTTTTCTGCTCGGCGGGCGCGTCATCATTTTGGCGGCGTGCCCGATTGAAACCATTGACTGCGGAGCGCTACTCGAAGCTCTTGAGCTCCTCATAGGTGGCGCGATCGATCGAGGTTGCCAGCGCGCACAACAGATCGACTGCCGCGTCCAGATCGGCACCGCGCATGACCGACCACGAGCCGTGGCAGTAGCGCAGAGGTACGCCGATCACCGTTGCCAGCTTGCCATCCCCCACCAGGTGAGCGGTGCCGGCGTCAGTGCCGCCGCCCTTGAACAGATCGCGCTGGAAGGGAATGTTGTTCTTCTCAGCGGTGTCCACGATGAAGTGCAGCAGCTTCTCGTTGGGAACGTGCATGCGATCGTAGTGCACGATCATGGGGCCGTGACCATTCTTGCGGCTGTTATTCCAGCCGCGATCGAACTCAGGCGGATTGGCAATATCCACCGGAATGACGATATCGGCATCCAGATGCGCCGTGGCCGTCTGAGCACCGCGGCAGCCAACCTCTTCAGAAGAAGAGCCGGCGAACCACAGCTCGGCTGCGTGTGGGGTGTTGGCCAGACGCTTCATGGCCTCGGTTACCACGTACACACCGGCGCGGTCGTCGAACGCCTTGCCCAGCAGGATGTCACCCACGGGCTTGAGCTCACACTCGGCGGCAAAGGTTCCCCAGTCGCCAATCTCAATGCCCAGCTCACGGACCTCCTCGGCCGTCTCGCAGCCAAAGTCAATGTACATATCGGTCGGAGTGCCGTCGGCATCGCGCTTGGCAAACAACACGCCGCGCACTTTCTCGCCGCTACGCGTCTTGATACGCACGATCTGGCTCTCAACGCTGTTCTTACGCGGACCGCCCACACCGATTACATGAACCATGCCGATATCGGAAATGTAGCGAACCATAAAGCCGGCCTCGTCCATGTGGCCGGTAAACAGAATGCGAACCGGATTCTCCTCGGTTCCCGCGCTCTTGAACATAATCGAACCGAGTTTGTCGTACTCGACAGCGTCGGCGATATCGTCAAGCTCGGCGTGCATGATGGAGCGGACCTCACCCTCGCGGCATGCGACAGCGTCTGCATTGCTCAAGGCGAACATAAGCTCCTTATTCATTGGCAACCTCCCCTTGTGGTTGAACGGCGACGTGTGGGAAAACACGGTGCACAGGCACCGGGGTCTTCGTCACCCACCTTCGATGGCGGCGCCCACAGTGGCGACGTCTGAAAGCAAGTGTATCGACAGTGCGCCACAAATGATGTATCCGGGCTTGCACCGTAGCGGTGAAACGGTGAAAGGGCCTCTCTCTTCACCGTGGCCGTGCAATTGTTAGGGATGGGGCGCCACGCGCATCTTTGCCATACTTGATTGCAACATGTGCCACCGCAAGTGCGAATCACGCTGGCGGTGCACGACCTGCAGACGCGGGTCGCTTCAGTTTTGCCAAGGAGGACACCTTATGCCGATTTATGACTTCGATTCCATGGCTGATCGCTCGCTCGACCACGCTCGCAAGTGGGACCCCGTCATCATCAAACAGAAATTCCCCAAGGCGGGCGATGACTACATTCCCATGTGGATCGCCGATATGGACTTTGCCGCCGCACCCGCAATCCGCACGCGCCTGGCCGAGGTGGCCCAAAACGGCGCCTACGGCTATGGCTATGCGCACGACGGCTTCTACAACGCCGTCATCAACTGGCAGCGCCGCCGCCACAACAACGAGGTTAAGCGTGAGTGGATTACACTCGCCTACGGCACCGTTCCTACTATTCACTACCTGTATCAGGCGTTCTGCCAGCCCAACGACTGCGTCATCCTCAACACGCCGGTCTACGATCCCTTTGGCTATGCTGCGCACAACAACGGGTTTCGCGTAATCGAAAACCCGCTCATCTATCGCGATCGCACCTATCACATCGACTTCGACCTGCTTGAGGAGCAGATGGATCGCTTCCGCCCGCGCGTGCACCTGTTCTGCTCGCCGCACAACCCGGGCGGTCGTATCTGGACACTCGAAGAAATCACCCGCGTCGCCGAGATCTGCCATAAGTACAACTGCTTACTGGTGGTCGACGAGGTTCACTGCGAGCACATCATGGCCGGCTTGTTCGTCTCGGCCCTGCAGCTACCCGCGTGCTACCTGGATAACCTTATCGTGCTCACCTCGCCCAACAAGGGCTTTAATCTGGGCGGGCTCAAGACGTCCTACTCGATAATCCCCAACGAGCGCATCCGAACCATCTTCCGCCATCGCTTGGAAATGAACTCCATTACCTCGCCCAACACGTTTGGCTGTGCTGCCATTATCGCCGCCTATGATGAGTCCGAAGAGTGGCTGGACCAGATTACCGATTACCTACGCGAGTCTTATGCACAAGTTTCAACCTTCATCGAGGAGAAGATGGAGGGCTGGGAGCTCATGCGCATGGATGCATCCTACCTGCCATGGGTAAACATCGCCGGCACGGGCACCACGGCCACCGAGATTTGCGACCACATGGCAGCAGAGGCTGGCGTCATCGTGGGCGACGGAACCTTCTATGTCGCGAACGGCGCGGACTTCGTGCGCCTGAACCTGGGTATGCCACGCAAGCTGGTCATCGAGGCCATGGAACGCATGGCCGTTCACCAACTCATCAAGTAGGCCTCGCCCGCACATTACATGTCCTCCTTTCATGCGGCGCCCGCCCGAGCATATGCTCGAGCGGGCGCTGTTATTACGAGGCAATACGTTGCGGGGCTGCAGGCGATAAGGGAGCACCCGGCAGAAGGGGCCCATGGCGCGCCATATCGCCTGCTCGCATGTAAGGCCCTACGCGCAGCGCAACAGGGCGTCCAAGAACTCCTGGTAGCTTTTTGCGCGGGAGATGGTACGCACCGCGCCGGGCTTGAGCAGCACACCCGAGATGTAATTGAACAACTCGCCAAAAAATGCCCGGTCATCACGGGTAATCGCCAGCATGATCACCGCATGCACCGTTGCGTTGTTCCACGCAAGGCCACGCGGGAAGAGCGCGACCGAGACGGCAGTGCGCTTGGCGTCCATATCGAGCGGGTGAGGCATTGCGATGTCGCAGTATGCACTGGCGCTGATCTCCTCGCGCTCCAGCAGACGCTCGGTGAAATCCTCGAACGCGTAACCACCCTCGATCAGTGGCGCGCTCATCTTGCAAATTGCATCGCGCCAGTCGGCAACTTTGGGCTCAATTGCAAAGAAATCCTCCGTAAAGAAGGTGCGCATGCTACGCTCAAGGTCGGCACGCTGACGCGCCTTGAGCAGTGCTTCGACACGCTCACGCGTCAGTGAAATATCTTGCTTGCTAAAGAACGGCGAGATATTTACCACCGGCACCGGGCAATACCCCGACAGCGGCACGGCCGAAATCACGAGGTCAACGCGCGAGATGTTGCCCACTGCTTCGATGGTGGGCGCGATACCTTCAACCACAACACAAGCATCAAGGGCATCGAGGAAACTGTCGATATGGGTCCGATAGGCGTTGTGGCGCGTGCACACCACTAGCGCGTGCAGCTTATCGGCATTGGTGCGCTGCTCCTCCACCAAACACCCCACGTGGAGCGCGATGTAGGCAATTTCGTCTTCGTTGACAGAAACGCCGGTCTCCGTAGCGATGACATCAGCCACAAACACCGCAACGTCGTAAATAAACGGTTGACTGCTCTTGATGGCCTCGAGCTGCGGGTTACGCAGCAGCATTCCACAGCGAACGCGCGAAAGCATATTGGCCAGATGCAAAGAAAAGCGCAGCTCAAATTCGCCATCTAGCAAATTAAGTCCAAATTGATCGCGTACGCGATCCACGACTGTACTCAACAGCTCGCGCGCTCGCCGGTGCTCCGGGTCACTCGGCTCAAAATGATTCGCATGAATCAAGTTCGCGCCCAGCATCAAACGGACAGCTTCGCGATCAACATCGGACACGTGTACCGAGAAAAGGTCCTCGATAGCCGAGCAGATCTCGTCCGCCACCTCGTCAAGGCCCTTGCGCATCTCGATGCCGGCGGGACGGGCCGCTTTGACCGTCGTCGGCACCGACTCGAACCCGTTGCTCGTGCGCTCTACAAAGATGGCGATATGCACGATGAGGCTCGATAGAGCATAGCCGTTGATGTAGAACCCGCGCAGCTTCAGGCATGCGTCGATCCGCTCCTGCAGCTCCGTGAGGTCGAGATTAGGGAAATAGCGATTGATGAGGTCGATTTGGCTATAATAATCCTTCGTCTCGTCAAAGATCAGTTGGTTGACCATCTTCTTCTCGCCCGATGCGCTGCCCTCGATATACAACGAGCCCGCGCGAGAACGCAGCACCAAACCGTACCCCGATAATTCGCGCTTGATGGCAACTAGCTCATTATCAAGCGTCGCAAGTGAGATATAGAGACTTTCCGCCAAATCAGCCGTCCGCACCTCGCGGCGACGCATCAGTAATTCAAACAGAATATAGCGCTTACGTGCCTCGGCCGTCTGCGGCACCTCGGTCGTCTGCTGTGACAGCAGCTGCGCCGCCGCAGCAACATCCTCGATACGATAGCCCTTCGAACTGGCAACAATCATACCCTCATAGGTACAATTCAGCGTGGTGATGTCGCTTTTGACAGTACGGGAGGAGCATCCAACCTGCGAAGCGATCTGAGACGCCGTGGTCCAGGTCGCCCTGCTTTCGAGAATACGAACAATTTCCCTGCTTCGATCGAAGCTCACAGCATCCTCCTATCATGGTCACATTTAAATATACTCCCCGTCATAGGGTCTGCCAATTTCGCGCACATTCAGATATTTCACCGCGTAGGTGAAATAGCAATCGTGGATGTACTGATTTATGCGATGTTGCGGCGTATAGAACCGCCTATTATCGTGTCGCCTGCGGATGCGCCACGGAAACGCTGTCCCTGGGTGTAGCGGACGGGCCACACAGGTATCGGACGCGACGCATGATACGCCGACACAGGAAAGGAACGCTATGAATATCAGACTGTTCGAGTTGCGCGACGACGAGGTTGCCGCCTACCTGCGCGCCGTCGACAATCTTCCGGCGGGCTACTCTATCTCCTATGACACCCAAATCCTCTCCGAAGCCAATATCGACTCCGTTGCAGGCTGCGAGGGAATCGTCATCAACAATAAGTCCGTGATGTCCAGCGCATTGGTAGAGCGCGTGCACGAGTTGGGCGTTCGCTATATCGCCATCCGTTGCGTTGGCTACAACCACGTAGACGTTAAGCGCGCTCAGGAGCTGGGTATCAAGGTGTGCAATACCAACTATCCGCCCCACGGCGTTGCCGAGTTCACCGTTATGCTTATCCTGATGGCTCTGCGCCGCTGCAAGGCCGCCATTTGGCGCCAGCAAGTGAACGACTACTCCCTGGAGGGCCTGCTGGGCCGCGAACTGCGCACGCTGACCGTGGGCGTGGTGGGCACCGGACGCATTGGTCGCGCCGTCATCGACATACTCTCCGGCTTTGGCTGCAAAATCCTGGCCTACGACCCCTATCCCAACGCCGAGCTGGCAGAGCGCGACAACCTCGAGTACCTCGACATGGACACGCTCGTTACCAACTCCGACGTCATCACCCTGCACGTGCCCCTCATGAACTCCACCCGCGGCATCATCGATGCCGCCGCCATCGCCAAGATGCGAGACGACGTGACCATCGTCAACGTCTCGCGCGGCGAGCTCATCGACACCGATGCGGTCATCGAGGCAATTGAGTCTGAAAAAATCGGCGCGCTTGCTATGGACGTCTTCGAGGACGAGGTGGGCATCTACCACGAGAACCGCATGCACGACATTCTTGCAAACCGCAAGATGGCCTACCTGCGCCAATTCCCCAACGTGCTGCTCACCAATCACATCGCGTTCTACACCGATATCGATGTAGACTGCATGGTCGATCAGGGCGTTGCCGCTATTCCCGCCATGGCTGAGGGCACCTGCGCCACCCTGCTGTAATCACACGCGCCCAACGCGATAGCGCACTGTTATGTCTCCGTCTTTCCTAAACAGGACAGACGGAGACAGGGAGGGAAGGCACACGTCAGGCCGGCAAGATACGGCAAGACATCTCGAACCAGGTGCAGGAGCGCACCGGTCGGCACGAACAGCCCGGAAGCCCCCATAAAGACATGCCCTCTTCCCGAAGTATCCCGGCCGGATTATCAGGAGCACGGCAAAGTAAAATCGGCCAGAGAGCGATATGGCATGGAGCACATTCAAACCTGATTCCGAAGAGCCGATCTATCTATCCAATTTAACCTTATTATGTAGCACCGCACCCGGAGCAGCGGTAGCCGGTGAGAACCTACTTGGTACCGGTCTGAACTTGATATTGTTCTACATGTGTAACGGCAGCATGGTGAACAGACACTTGAGACATATAAATAGAGTAAGAGCAACCGGTTCCATCTTGATGGCTAATAGCATCAGTGAGAGAAGTGGTTACGTAGCCGTCAGAGAATCTAAATTCATCGTAGCCAGCGCTAACCGTTTCGTCCCATGCTGGCTGATCAATCACAGTTCGAGTTCGCGTCTCGTATACGGGGTCGTTGGGGGACCGCATCTGCCATGCGTGCTCATGAGACGGCTTGCCGGCGGAACCCGAGGACGGCTTGGAGTCAGATTTGGATGGTGCGGAGTTAGAGCCCGTCGACGGCTTCGCAGCATCAGCCTTCTTGTCCTCGGCCTTCACGGCACTATCGGTCGCGGTGTCCTTCTTCTGGTAGATCTTCTCCTCGTCAGCTGCCAGCGCCTTGGAGGCGTTATCCGTGACCTCGTTCACCACGTCCTTGCTTGACTTCTTCGAGACCTGCTTCTTGTCGTCGTCCGAATTGGCCTCGATCTTGGCGGTCTCGGACTTGAGCGCAGAGGCACCGGTCACCCAAGCGCTGCCGAGCCCGAGCCCCGCGACAATGAGCGCAACGACCACGCCGATGGCGACCTTTCGCTTCAATGACACCTTGACGTCGTCGCCCCCATCGGGAATGAGGTTCAGACCCTAGCCGTCTTGGGTGTTGAGGTTGTTCTTATCCATGATGTTGCCTTTCTCTCATCCCCTCTTCAGATAATAGTCCCTGGTGCTGACATTTTTTTGCGCGCAATATGTTGTGGGCACCCGCCCGACGCGACCGCATCAATAACGTTAACAAAATAGATGCGAGGGTTTTTCACCGCATAAAAGGTTGGGCAACCAAATGACATCATCTCAATTTCTACCACTAGTCAACAAAAAAGCGACCAGCCCGAGCCAGTCGCTTTAACATGCTTTGGGTGGGCCGTCAGGGGGTCAGCCTGCTGTGCAGGCGGTCGCTGCGGCGCTTCGCGCCTTGCGCGCTGCGCTGGCAAATGCTTACGCATTTCCTCAGCTCCGCGCCCCGACGGGTTCGACCCGATGTGAGGTTAACAAAAAAGCGACCAGCCTAAGCCAGTCGCTTTAACATGCTTTGGTGGGCCGTCAGGGGGTCGAACCCTGGACCTTGGGATTAAGAGTCCCCTGCTCTACCAACTGAGCTAACGACCCAAAGCTAAAGTCCGTTATGACGGACTTTAGAGGAGATATCGTGTGGTGGGCCGTCAGGGGTTCGAACCCTGGACCTTGGGATTAAGAGTCCCCTGCTCTACCAACTGAGCTAACGACCCGATATCAACACGAAGCAAGAACTGGGGTGGGTAAAGGGACTCGAACCCTCGACCTACGGGACCACAACCCGTCGCTCTAGCCAACTGAGCTACACCCACCGTGTCCTGTGCGCTTCGCGCTCGACTATTATTGCAAGGAACGCCACGCGATGCAAGCCCCAATTTTCAAGAATTTTGAAAAGAGTTTTTCGAGCGCGTTTCGAGCAATTCCCACCGGTTCCATAGGAGTAAACTTGCCCCACTGCAAATCCTCGAAAGGACCGGCATGAAAGAACTCTCCAACCGCACGGCAACATTTACCGATTCGGTCATCCGCCGCATGACACGCATCTCCAATAAGTACGATGCCGTCAACCTGTCGCAGGGCTTCCCCGACTTCGATCCTCCGGCGCAGCTGCTCAACAGCCTGAGCACCATCGCCGCCGACCCCAAGCCGCTCTACCACCAGTACTCCATTACCTGGGGCTCCCAGGCCATGCGCGAGGCGCTCGCCGCCAAACAGGAGCACTTTATGGGCATGCCGATCGACCCCAACCAGAATATCGTGGTCACTTGCGGCTCCACCGAGGCCATGATGGCCGCCATGATGACGGTTACGAACCCCGGAGACAAGGTCGTCATCTTCTCGCCGTTCTACGAGAACTACGGCGCTGACACCATTCTCTCGGGTGCCGAGCCCATCTATGTGCCGCTCAACCCGCCCACATTCGACTTTGACCGCGAGACGCTCGAGGCAGCCTTCCGCGACAACGACCCCAAGGCCATCGTCCTGTGCAACCCTTCCAACCCTTGCGGCAAGGTCTTTACGCGCGAGGAGCTCACCTTCATCGCCGACCTCTGCAAAAAGTACGACGCCTACTGCATTACCGACGAGGTATACGAGCACATCGTCTACGCGCCCCACGAGCACGTCTATATGGCCACGCTGCCCGGCATGTTCGAGCGAACCATCAGCTGCAGCTCGCTGTCTAAGACGTACTCCATCACCGGTTGGCGCCTGGGCTACACCATCGCCCCGGCCCAGATCACCGAGCGTATCAAGAAGGTCCACGACTTTCTCACCGTGGGTGCCGCCGCTCCCCTGCAGGAAGCCGTTGTCACCGCCCTCAACTTCGACGACAGCTATTACGATGAGGTCCTTGACCTCTACACCGCCAAACGCGACTTGTTCTGCCAGGGGCTCGATAGCATCGGTCTTGAGCATAACGTGCCGCAGGGCGCCTACTACGTCATGATGGACATCTCTGAGTTTGGCTATGACAGCGACCTCGAATTCTGCGAGGACCTCGCATCCAAGGTGGGCGTGGGCGCCGTGCCCGGCTCGAGCTTCTTCCGCGAGCCCGTCAACCATCTGATTCGTTTCCACTTTGCCAAGCGGGATGAGACGCTTAACGCGGCACTGGAGAACCTCAAGTCGCTACGTGATAAAATCAAGCCGCGCGAGTAAGGACGGCCCGGCAACTAAAGCAACCAAAGAAGCCCCGCACCGCCCGCCACGTTACGAGGCTTCTTCTTTTTATAGCGCTTTCTTAAATGGTTTAGAGCCCTATACTTTAGTCACGGAGCAACTCGTCCCAGAGAGAGGAATACTATGGCAGAACAGCAGCTTATCGGAGCGCTCGAGGCCGGCGGCACCAAGATGGTCTGCGCCACGGGCTATGCAGACGGCACGGTCCTGGAGCATGAGCAGATCGCGACCACGACCCCGCAGGAGACCGTCGAGGCCGTCAACGCGTGGTTTGCCGACAAGGGCATCGCCGCGCTGGGCATCGGCGCCTTTGGCCCCACCGCAGTCAACCCTGCCTCGCCCCTATACGGCAAGATCCTGGAGACGCCCAAAACGGCATGGCGCTACTTTGACCTGCTGGGCACTATCCAAAACGAGCTCAATATTCCCTGCGGCTACGACACCGACGTCAACGTTGCCTGCTTGGGCGAAGTCACCTTTGGTTGCGCCCAGGGCCTCACTGACGTTGTGTATCTGACCATCGGCACCGGCGTAGGCGCCGGCGTGCTCTCGAGCGGTAAGCTCGTGCACGGCATGATGCATCCCGAGGCCGGCCACATCCTGGTCACGCGCGACCCGCGCGACACCATCGGCGAGCATAGCGCTTGCCCCTTCCATGACAACTGCCTCGAGGGTCTCATCGCCGGCCCCGGCGTTAAAAAGCGCTGGGATGGCAAGAGCGCCGGAGACATGGCCGATGACCCGGAGGCCATGGATCTGCTCGCCGGTTATCTGGCACAGGCGCTCATGACCTACACGCTGTGCTACGCACCGCAAAAGATCATCATCGGCGGCGGTGTGGCCGACCACACCCCCATCGTGCCGCTCGCACGCAAAAAGTGTGCCGAGATGCTCAACGGCTATATCGTCACGCCCGAGGTCAACGACATCGATAACTACATCGTCAACAACAGCCTCGAGGGCAAGCAGGGCATTATGGGCTGCCTGGCCCTGGGCGCACAGGCGCTTCAGTAGCAGACGCACCCACAGGGCGTGGCGCGCCCGGCAAATCCGACCAATGGAACGACGCCACCACGCCTCATATAAGCCCTCAAATAAAAAAGGCCGCCTAGGACCAAACAATACGTCCTAGGCGGCCTTTTTGGCGCGCATCAGCGACCGTAAGAGATATCGGAGCACAACGCCCGTTGCCGCTCCACAGCAGTCGATCATCACATCGGTGATCATGCCGGCGCGTCCCGGCACAAAGAGCTGAATCGTCTCGTCGATCGAAGGAATCAGCAGCAGGAACACCGCCGTGGGCAGCAGCACGTCAAAGGTGCGCCGGCCCTCAAAATCAAAGGCGTGCGTTGCCAAGATGCCGAGCACCATATACTCGGTAAAATGCGCGCACTTGCGAACAACAAAGTTGGTCACCCATTCATATGGAAGTCCCACGCCGTGCAGGAAACCGCGGACAGCTTCCATGACCGTTAGGCTTAGCGAGCCCGACCCCGAGCCGGGAACCAGCGAATTGCCCCAGATCAAGAGCGCCATCAGGCAGGTCACGACCGCCCATTTTCGATTGATCTTAACCATGCAGAAGTTATGCCTCCGCGCGGAGCGGCGCGAAGCTGGCGGTACCGCCCTCGATAACGCTCAGATAGGCACGGCCCGTCCGCTTGGCGGTAGAGGACTGCAGGCGCTCGATCTCTTCCTCGAGGATCTGATTGACGCGCTCGTGACGACGGTTTTCCATAATGCCGGCGGCAATAGCCTCGGCCCGCTCGATGCTCTCGCGCGAGATACGGGCGGTATCCTCGGGGAACACAGCGCTGTGACGGCCGACATAGGCGGGGGCAGTAGGCTGAGGGGCAGCTACGGGAGCGGAGGCTGCAACAGGAGCGGGCTCGTCAATCTCATCCAGAATCGCGGTGGCGGCGGCCCACATGTCCTCGTGGCCCGAGTAATCGGCCATGGGGACATCAACCTCGAGCGAGGCGTCCGGAAGGTCGCCGGTGGCGATGCGATCTTGGGCATCAATCGATGCGGTGATGGCTGCAGGCTCATCGAGGTCATCGAGATCGATGTCCGCGGCGCCGGAGATGATAGGCATGCTGGCAAGGTTTGCATTGTACGGCGCAGCCTCAGCCGCCTGCTGCTGGGCAGGAGCGCCCCAAAGCGAGCTTTCGGCGGCACGGCGGGCGGCAACGGCCTCCTCGTCCGCGGTCATGGCTTCATCAATGTACGAATTGTCGGCAGAAGCGTTCGCGTCCGCCGAGGTAGCGCTGTAGGCGTTATTGGCTGCCGCGTTGGCAACGAGTGCCACGAAAGCCGCCGTGCTGCCCGCAGGGGCGGCCTGGGAACCAGACACGGCGCGTGCCGCGGCGGCGATGTCGTCGCGATTGAAGGAGCCGGTCTGCCCGCCGTTGGTGAGCTCGTCGATGGCGACTTGATAGACGTCGCGCGAGTGTGCAGGGTCGCAGCTCACCGGCGAATCGTCGTCGAGCATACTGTCGATCATGGACCAAGCCTCGGCCTCGTCCATAGCATCTGCGGCTCGAGCGATGGTAGGGACACCATCATCGGCATGACGGCGCTGGAACGCACCAGTCAGGCCGGAAAGGAATGCCGAGGTAGACTGCTCCGCCTGAGCCTGAGAAGCGGAAGCCACAGCGTAAGGAGTCGCATCCTGCTGCTGAGCTGGAATCGAGGCGGTCTTGAACTCACTTTGATGCTGATTGAGATTGGCGGCACCGCCCATGGCATCGGGCTGGAACAGACGCTCTTCACGCTGCGCACGATACTCGGAGATACCCAGCGAGGCGGCATAGATACCCACGCCCGCCACCGCGCCCACGGCGAAGGGAACCGCACCCGCCACGACCGTCTCGTTCACAGACGAAAACGGCAGCGTCGCGGCATACATAACCACGGGAGCGGCAAGGCCGATCCCGCACGAAAGTCCTGCAAGGACTGCTCGTTGTGTTGCATCAGAAGAAGCCATGAGCTCTCCCCATCTTCCAGCACCCAAATCGCATCATTCAGTTGGCTGCGCGAGAGAAGATGAAGCGGGGCTATGCCCCAAAGCAACGGTATATGGTTCGTTTCATCTGCGTTTTCCGTCGCGAAGCTTAAACGCTATTATGCGAAACCGCCCTGTCGATTGCAAGCGACGATGTCGGATTGAAACGGGAAACCTGCTGCTTGCCAGTCCTATGGTCAAAAATAAGCGCGGAGCGGCGATATAGAAAAGGGCCGAGGCTCAAAGCCCCGACCCTTTATTGCATTGATGACTATCGCTGCGTGTGGATGACAACCTAGAACGTCTGCTCGTAGTCGCTGTGCTTTTTGGCCGAACGCACCAAGAACTCCTGGTTGGTATTGGTGCCCTTAAGACCCTTGATAAACGATGCGGCCGCGCGCTCGGTGTTGTTCATGCCGGCAAGAATGCGACGCAGACCAAAGACAAACGGACGCATCTGCTCGTCGACCAACAGGTCCTCATTACGCGTACCGGAGGCAACGGGGTCGATAGCCGGGAAGATACGGCGGTCGGCCAGGTCGCGGTCGAGCTTAAGCTCCATGTTGCCGGTGCCCTTGAACTCCTCAAAGATGACCTCGTCCATCTTGGAACCAGTGTCGATGAGGGCAGAGGCCAGGATGGTGAGCGAGCCACCGTTCTCGATATTACGGGCTGCGCCCAGGAAGCGCTTGGGAGGATACAGTGCCGCCGAATCGACGCCGCCCGAAAGGATGCGGCCTGAGGCGGGCGCCGCCAAGTTGTAGGCGCGGGCAAGACGCGTGATGGAGTCGAGCACCACCACAACATCGCCGCCCAGCTCCACGATGCGCTTGGCGCGCTCGATGACGAGCTCTGCCACGCGAGTGTGGTTGTCGGCGGGCATATCGAAGGTCGACGCCACAACCTCGCCCTTGATGGAACGCTGCATATCGGTGACCTCTTCGGGGCGCTCGTCGACGAGCAGGCAGATGAGGTGCACCTCGGGGTTGTTAATCGAGATAGACTGGCAGATCTTCTTGAGGATCGTGGTCTTGCCGGCCTTGGGCGGGGACACGATCAGGCCACGCTGACCCTTGCCGATCGGCGACACGATGTCGATGGCGCGACCGGTAATGGAGTCCTTGCCGTGCTCCATGCGCAGCGGCTCGTTGGGATAGACCGGGGTGAGGTCGCCGAACTTGGGACGGTTGCGAATCTGCTCGGGGTCCAGACCGTTGACGGTCGTGATTTTGGCGAGGCCGGCGCGCTTGTCGCCGCCGCGCGAAGGACGCAGCGAGCCCTCGATGACGTCGCCCGTGCGCAGGCGCGCTGAGCGGATGAGGTAGGCGGGCACGAAGGCGTCGTCGTTGGACTTCATGTAGCCATGGGCGTGGATGATGCCGGAGCTGTCCGGGCGAATCTGCAGAATGCCCTTGATGTCGCGGAAGCCCTCTGCCTTCGCGGCGGTGACGTAGATCTCCTCGACGAGCTCGGCTTTCTTCTTGCCGGTCGTCTCGATCTCGAACTCCTTGGCCTTCTCGCGCAGTTCGGCGACCTTCATGGCAGCGAGCTCCTCGCGCGAAAGCGTGGGCTCGGTGGGGGCGGCGTTGCGCTCCTTGTTGCGCTGTTTGCGATCGCGCTGACGGTTGCGACGGTCGTTGTTGCGCTCGTCCTTGCGATCGTTGCGCTCCTCGTTGCGCTTGTGCTGGCGACGGTTGGAACGAGTGCCGTCTTCGCCCTCAGCGGGGGCGGCACCATCGGTTGCGGCGGCGCCGGCATTGGCCGCAGCGGCGTCATTGGCCTCGGCGCCGGAATCAATCTGCGCTTCGGCATCAGTCTGCTGCTCGGACGCCTTGGCCTTAGCGGACTTCTTACGACCGCGCTTGGGCTTCTCGGACGCAGACTGTTCGACGTCTTGGGGCTCGGCGGCATCAGTCGATGCATCGGCGGTCGTCTCGGCGGAATCCTCGGACGCACCCTTCTTGGCAGCCTTGGCCTTGGACGTGCGCTTAGCAGCAGTACGATGGCTGCGACCAGGACGGACGTCGGCGGGCTCGGCATCGGCGGGAGCGGCCTCGGAAGTCGTAGCATCCTGAACGGGTGCATCGACAGCAGTTGCAGACTCGGCGGTCGCCGCAGCATCCCGAGCAGCTGCGGCTGCGGCTGCGGCCTTCTCTGCCTCGACGAAGGCCTTGGGCTTGCGACCGCGACGGTGCGGGCGCAAAGCCGGATCGACAACGGGAACTTCGCTGGCCTCGACAGACGCAGCGTGCTCAGCAGGCGATGCGCCCTCCCCTGCCGTGGAACGGACCGAAGCCTCAGTGAGCTCGGGGGTTACCTGTTCAGCAACCTGCTCGGCCTTAACAGCCGTGCGACGGCGTGTGCGCGTTGCCGGCTTCTCGGTCGGCAGGTCGGCGGCAGGGGTCTCGGTGGCGGCAGGGGTCTCGGGCACAGACGGAGCTGCAAGCTCGGTCAGAGCCGCGGCCTCGCGCTCGGCAGCACGACGGCGGGCGCGCACCACCTGAGCCTCGCTAATCTGCGCCAACGCACGTGCCTGCGCGACCTCATCGGAAATCGACGCCGAGGAGTCAGCTGCAACGGTGCGCTTGGCGCGCGTCGTGCGCGTGGTACGGCGCTTGGGCTTGGTGACCTCCTCGCCGTCAGCGGCAGGCTTGGCCGTGCGGCGCATGCGCTTGGGCTTTGCCGGAGCAGCCTCCTCACCAGTTGCAGGCACGGCCTTCTCAGCCGCTGAAGGCGTAGGCGTCGAAGCAGCCTTAGACGTCTCAGGAGCCGAGGCTTGCGCGGGCGCCGCGACCTGGTCCGACGCAACCGGTGCAGCGGGAGCGGCTTGCGTCGTCGTTATTTCGTTTTCTTGCTGTTGATCAGACACAGTGTTTGCTCAACTTTCTTTTCAAGCCCTGTGATCACATG
>USOG01000007.1 GCA_900556365.1 uncultured Collinsella sp. | reverse complement strand
ACACCTTCGTAGCGATTGATGCGCAGACGCGGGAAGGCGTTAAAGAAGCGTAGGTCGCGGCGGCTGAGTGACACGCTTGGCACCGGACGGCTCATGCGCTTGCCGGCAAGGCGACGACTGAGCGACGGACGCGGCATGTTCGGCGCGGCATCGGCCACGCGGCGGGCGGCAAGCGCCAGGCCGCGAGCACCATCCGCGATAAACGTCGGCATCGAAGCCTTCTCGCGCAGAGCATCGAGCGCGGCGTCACCCAGCTCGGCCAGCCACGCGTTAACGGCACGGCTACGGATGTGCGTCTGTGCCACCGAGTCAATCGTAGAATCGGGAATACGTTCGAGCATTGAGTCCGAGGCATCGGCAAGCGACTCGTTGATGCGGTCGGCAAGGTCGGCGCGCACACGTTCCAGCTGATCTGACAGGCGGCGCCAGCTGGCCAACGAGCACACCGCGTCGACCATCATCGCGACCGCGACGATAAAGGCGGACAGCCGCACAATCAACACCGGCAGATGGCCAAGCAGCCCCAGCAATGCCGGCTCCACTAAACGGCAAATGCACAGCGCACCCAGGCCAAACGCGCATGCCCAGTACAGGCAAATGCGTCCGTGCAAGTTAAACGGCAGGTGCGAGTAATCCCAAAAGCGAGCGCCCGTTGTTTTTTCCAACAGCACGCCTACGCTGTACTCAATCACGCTGCATACGAGCGCTGCAGCGACAAACTGGCTCGAGGCATCCGGAATCCCACGCAACAGCAGCCAGCAGGCAATGCCGCCCACACCATAGATAGGACAACACGGCCCCAGCAAAAAGCCACTGTTGGCAAATCGTCCGTGATTGAGCATGGCGCATACTGTCGACTCCCATGCCCAACCGCAAAACCCGTAAAAGGCAAACGAGAGCACCAGTGCCGAGAGTGGGCAGGCGGCAAGCGTCGCGCCGTCAAATGCCATGTCGATCGCGGTCCCCACCGTCTACCCTCTCCTCTTCTCGCTCGATTCTTTACTCACGCTATCGTCCGTCTCGTCCATGCGCGGCAGGCGGCCGGCGACCGTCTCACGCAGAGCACACCATTTATCCGCCAGGCAAACAATCCACGCCTCGCGACACGTCGGCGGCACGGGCACCAGCGGAAACATATGCCGCACGATGATATTCCGCTCGCGCAACGTCAGCTCAAAATCTTCCTCGGCACGCGCCAGGGCAAAAAACGGATGCCGAAATCCGTGCAGGCGATGGCTCGGATCGGGATCGTGCCAGTCATAGAGAAAGTAATCGTGTAACAAGGCTCCGCGCAGCAGCGAGGCACGGTCGATCGAAATGCCAGCACGGCCCAAGTGCTCGGCAAAGGACAGACTTGCCCGTGCCACCGAGGTCACATGTGCATAGACCGTCACGTCGCCATGCTGGATAAACTCGCGCGTCAGGTCCAAGCGGCCTGCCTGGGCGAGCTGGCGGGCGGCATCGTCGACCTCGTGCGCGATTTTCTCGGCACGAACGGCATCGGACATGCTGCCTCCTTCCAGCGGCTCACGGCGGCAAGCCACGGCCTGCACGTATTGAAAAAATCATCATCGAATCTATCAGTATGGCATCGGACAAAACGTTTTGCCCCACCAGTTGTCGAATTACCGCGCCGCCGTCACATATCAAACGCCAAAATGTGCGAGACTGTCTTGTGCAATTGTGTCGGCCGAGGGAGCGCCGGCGCTCGATTCGCATGGAGTAACCCACAACGATGCTGCTTACGCAAACGACAACGCCCGAGGACGTCAAGGCTCTCGACCGCGCCGAGCTTCCGCTGCTCTGCGGCGAGATTCGCCACGCCATCCTCGAAAGCTCCGCCGCTGTCGGCGGACACGTTGCCCCCAACCTGGGCGTCGTTGAGCTTACGGTTGCGCTTCATCGCGTGTTTAACTCCCCTATCGACAAGATTGTCTTTGACGTTTCGCACCAGACCTACGCCCACAAGGCGCTGACCGGGCGCGCGTATACCTATATCGATCCGGAACGTTTTGGCGAGGCTTCTGGCTTTGCCAATCCCGACGAGTCCGAGCACGACCTGTTCGCCATGGGCCACACCTCCACATCGGTGAGCCTGGGCTGCGGCTTGGCACACGCCCGCGATCTGGCGGGCGACAGCTACAACGTCATCACCATCATTGGCGACGGCTCGCTTTCGGGCGGCTTGGCGTTTGAGGGCTTCAACAATGCCGCCGAACTCGACAGCAACCTGATCATCATCGTCAACGATAACGACCAGTCCATCGCCGAGAACCACGGTGGCCTCTATCGCAATCTGGCCGAGCTGCGCACCAGCAACGGCACCTGTGAGCGCAACGTTTTCCGCGCGATGGGACTCGACTACCGTTATTTGGACGCCGGCAACGACGTGTTGGCCCTGGTCGACGCGCTGCAGGAACTGCGCAATATCGATCATCCCATCGTGCTGCACGTCTCCACCGCCAAGGGCAAGGGCTTTGAGCCGGCCCAGAGCGACCCCGAACGCTGGCACCACGTGGGTCCGTTTGACATGGCGACTGGGCGCAAGCTTTGCCCGGGCCATCCGAGCGAGCCCGCGCCGCGCACCTATGCTGACATTACGGGCGAGGCGCTCAGCGCCGCCATCGAGCGCGATCCACAGGTCGTTGGCATCACGGCCGCCACGCCCTACATTATGGGCTTTACACCCGAGCTTCGCGCTGCCGCCGGCAAACAGTTCGTCGATGTGGGCATTGCCGAGGAGCACGCCGTGACCTTTGCCACCGCGCTTGCGCGCTCGGGCGCCAAGCCAGTCTTTGGTGTGTACGGTACGTTTTTGCAGCGCGCCTACGACGAGCTGTGGCACGACCTGTGCCTCAACGACGCCCCCGCAACCATTTTGGTGTTTGGTGCGTCAATCTTTGGCACCACGTCCGAGACGCACCTCTCGTTCTTTGATATTTCCATGCTGGGCGGTCTTCCCAACATGCACTACTTGGCGCCGGCCTGCATGGAGGAATATCTGTCCATGCTGAGCTGGTCACTCGACCACCGCGAGCATCCCGTGGCAATCCGCGTACCGGGCATCGGCCTGGTAAGCCGCCCCGACCTTGCGCCCGCCGAAGACACCGACTACAGCGCCGTTCGCTATAACGTGGTGCGTCAGGGCCGCGACGTTGCCGTGCTCGCGCTCGGCGATTTCTTTGAGCTGGGTGAGCGCGTGGCAAACCGTCTGACTGCCGAGTACGGCATCGAGGCCACGCTCGTCAACCCGCGCTTTGCAACCGAGCTCGACCGCGAGTTCCTCGACAGCCTTGCCGCCGAGCATCGCGTTGTCGTCACCCTCGAGGACGGCATCTTGGACGGCGGCTGGGGCGAGCGCGTGGCATGTTATCTGGCATGCACGCCCGTGCGCACGCGCACCTTCGGCATCGCCAAGGGCTTCCCCGACCGCTACGACCCCAACGAACTGCTCGCGCAGAATGGCATGACGGTCGAGAACATGGCCGCCGAAGCCGTAAGGCTACTCAACGAGTAAGAAAACCTCCGCAAGGGAAGCATCCCTGCGGAGGTTTTTATTTTCGCGACGCGATTATCTCAATCTGTAACATCTAGGGCCCGAATTCCCGTCTAACTGTTACAGATCGAGACAAGACGCCTTAGTCCCTGACCTTTGTCTCAATCTGTAACAGATAGAGACCTTTTTGCCGTCCAGATGTTACAGATTGAGACATTCGAATCCCCCTGAAGAGAAAATCTCGATCTGTAACAGTCACTCGGCAAAAACGGCTGCAGATGTTACAGATTGAGACAAAGCAGCGAGACAGGCCACCACATCTGCAAGAACCACCACGAAGGTGCCTGTCCCTTTTTGGTAGGTAGAATAACCCATAAGGTAAGTATGTTTCTGAGTTATTTCGTGTTGACCCATCTGAACGGGATAGGGTATAACTCTACTCAACCGCTAGGGATTTTATTGAGAAAGGTGTTCTCCTATGAGCAAGAACCTCTCCCAGCAGGTCGTTCTCGACCGCCGCGGCTTCGTCGCCGCCACCTTCGCAACCGTCGCCGGCCTTGGTCTTGCCGGCTGCTCCGACACCAGCGCCGAGGCCGACAAGGGCTCCGCCGCTGGCTCTTCCAAGAGCTCCAATGATACCGAGGTTTCCGCCACGCTCGATGCCAAGGCATTCGACAAGCTCGTCAACGACGGCCCCAAGGCCGATGACGACGCCATCGCCGCCAGCACCTGGGCGACGGCCGTCAAGGACGCCGGTGTCTTTAAGATCGGTGGCGTTCAGACCTCCACGCTCTTCTCCCTCCTCAACGAGAAAGACGGTCAGACCCGCGGCTTCGACGCCGGTATCGCACAGCTCCTGTCCAACTACATCCTGGGCGAGAACAAGGTCGAGATCACCCAGGTGACCTCGGACACGCGCGAGTCCGTCCTGCAGAACGGCCAGGTCGACGCTGTCTTTGCCACCTACACCATCACTGACGAGCGCAAGAAGCTCGTATCCTTTGCCGGTCCCTACTACTACACCCAGCAGGCCATCCTGGTGCTCGCCGATAACGACGACATTAAGAGCGTCGACGACCTGGCCGACAAGAACGTCGCCGTCCAGTCCGGCTCCAACGGCCCCGCCATCCTGGAGGAGTTCGCTCCCAAGGCCAGCCAGCAGGAGTTCAAGACCGACGAGGAGGCCCGCCAGGCACTCCAGCAGGGCCGCGTTGACGCCTACGTCATCGATAACAACATGCAGCAGAGCGCCCTGGTCCGCGAGCCCGGCAAGTACAAGATTGCCGGCAAGCCCTTCGGCAGCAAGGAACCCTATGGCATTGGCCTGCCGCTCGATTCCGACGGTGTCGCCTTTGTCAACGACTTCCTTAAGAAGATCGAGGACGACGGCACCTGGACCGAGCTGTGGCAGATCTGCATCGGCGACCGCACGGGCGACACCAATGTTCCCGAGCTGCCCGAGCTCGACGCCTAGGCAACGAGCCTGGTAACGGCCGCAACGAAACCATATGGAAACGCACGATGCGCTTTATTGCGGTAAACTGTTTCCTCACAGAGTTGTCGGGGCTTCCGTACACACGGGAGCCCCTTTCCTTATCGGCGGGAGGTCCGCATGAGTCTCTCCGAACTCTGGTCGCTCTATGGCCAGAACTATATCGACGCGCTGCTAGCAACCTGGGGTATGACGCTTGAGTCGTTTGCCATCGCCATGGTGCTGGCCGTCGCCGTCACCGTGATGCGCGTGTCGCCGCTCAAGCCGCTGCGCGTCTTTGGCGACCTGTATGTCCAGGTCTTCCGTAATATCCCCGGCATCGCGCTGCTCATCATCGTCGTCTATGCGCTGCCGCCGCTCAAGGTCGTTCTGCCCTACCGCACCTGCGTTATCGTCACCACGGTCCTTTTGGGCTCGGCCTTTGGCTCCGAGAACTTTATGAGCGGCATCAACACCGTCGGCGTCGGCCAGGTGGAAGCCGCCCGCTCGCTGGGCATGAACTTTAGCCGTATCCTCGCCAAGATCGTGATTCCGCAGGCGCTGCGCTCGAGCGTGCTGCCCATGACCAACCTCTTTATCGCCGTCATGCTCACCACCGCGCTCGGCAGTCAGGTGCCGTTGCAACCGCAGGAGCTCACCGGCGTGGTGAGCTATATCAACACGCGCTCGCTCGGCGGCGTCGCCGCGTTCTTTATCTCGGCGCTCGGCTACCTGGGCACGGCCTTTGTGGTGAGCCACATTGGCAACTATATCGATAAGAAGGTGAGGATCCTCCGATGAGCAAGCACTCCACCTCCGCGCTCACCATGCGCGATGCGCTCTACGAGGCTCCCGGCCCCAAGATGCGCGCCAAGATTCGCATCGGCACCGCCATCTCGCTTGTTGCTGTCGCCGCGCTCGCCATCCTGGTACTGCAGCGCTTCTATGTGACCGGCCAGCTTTCGGTCCACTATTGGTATTTCTTTACGCACCTCACCACCTGGAAGTTCCTGCTTGCCGGCTTTGAGGGCACTGTTAAAGTCGCACTCACCGCTGGCGCCATCGCACTGGTGCTGGGCTTAGCCCTTATGCTCGGCCGCACCAGCGACATTAAGCCGCTCCAACTGGTTTGCCGCGTGCTCACCGATTTCTTCCGCGGCGTACCGAGCCTGCTGTTCATCTACTTCTTCTTTTTGGTGCTGCCCCAGTACAAGATCGCGCTGCCATCTTTTTGGATGCTCACGCTTCCCGTCGCGCTCGCCGCAGCTGGCGTACTCGCCGAGATCTTTCGCGCTGGCGTCAACGCCGTGCCGCGCGGCCAGGTCGAAGCCGCCCAGGCACTCGGCCTCTCCAAAGCTAAAATCACCTTTAAAATCGTGTTGCCGCAGGCTATTCGGTTTATCATTCCGTCGTTGATTTCGCAGCTTGTGGTCGTAGTCAAAGACACCACCGTCGCCTACGTGGTGAGCTACCCCGACCTCATGCAAAACGCCCGCGTGCTCATTACCAACTACGACGCCCTCGTGTCGGTCTACCTGGTTATCGCGGTCATCTACATCCTCATCAACGTCGCGATCAACAAGGCCGCTGTCTACGTTTCGCACAAGACCGGCGCGACCATCATCCGCTAACCATTTACGATTTCTAGGAATAAGGAGTCGAGCATTATGGCACAGAGCACCTCCGCTTCCGGCAAGCAGCCGCTGATTGAGCTCAAGCATGTCGATAAACACTACGGCGATCTACATGTCCTCAACGACATTAACCTCTCTGTTGACCGCGGCGAGGTCGTTGTCGTGATTGGCCCCTCGGGTTCGGGCAAATCGACCATGTGCCGAACCATCAATCGCTTGGAAACCATCGACTCGGGCGAGATCCTCATCGAGGGCGAGCCCCTGCCGCAGGAAGGTAAAGATCTTGCCCGCATGCGCGCCGAGCTGGGCATGGTGTTTCAGCAGTTCAACCTGTTCGCACATATGACGGTGCTGCAGAACGTCATGTTGGGGCCGGTCGACGTGCTGGGTGTCTCCAAGGACGAGGCCCGTGAGCGCGCCATGGACCTACTGAGTCGTGTAGGCGTTGCAGAGCAGGCCGATAAGGTGCCCGCACAGCTCTCGGGCGGCCAGCAACAGCGCGTAGCCATCGCACGTTCGCTTGCCATGCAGCCCAAGGCCATGCTCTTTGACGAGCCCACGAGTGCCCTTGACCCCGAGATGATCAACGAGGTGCTCGAGGTCATGGTCCGTCTGGCACAGCAGGGCATGACGATGATCGTCATCACGCACGAGATGAACTTTGCCCGCCGCGTGGCCGACCGCGTCGTGTTCATGGCCGACGGCCAGATCGTGGAAACCGGCACGCCCGACGAGTTCTTCGACCACCCCCAGACCAAGCGCGCCCAGGACTTCCTCAACTCCATCAAGGGTCACTAGCCAGACCGCCCACCCGCCCGCCATGCCCATCCAAACTCGAAAGTTACACCTATGATCGGAACTCGTACTTCATCGTCCTACACTCCGCACGTCGACGTCGCCCCCGCCGACCGTCCGCTCATCCTCGTCGCGCCGCGTTGGGAAGAGGCAAAGCCGTTTTTGAGCGAGACGCTCTCCCCCAACGAGGAAATCGCAAGTGTCTTTGTCGATGCCATCCTTGCCGCCGGCGGCCTGCCGCTGCAGATGTCCATCACCGAGGACATTGAGGTCATCCGTCATTACGTGGAAATCGCTGACGGTATCGCCATTCCCGGCGGCCCCGATGTCAATCCCAAACGTTGGGGCGATGATCGACCCTACGACCCCACCCTCTGCTGCGAAATCCGCGATAGCTTTGAGTTTAAGCTGGTCGACGAGGTACTCCGCGCCAAAAAGCCGCTCTTTACCACCTGCCGCGGCACGCAGCTGCTCAACGTCGCCACCGGCGGCACCCTGTGCATGGACGTGCCGAGCCTGGGTGCGCGCGAGGGTCGCACGCAGTGGCGTCACACCCACGTGCTCAACGATCCCGTGCACCCCGTCGAGGTCGTGCCGGGCTCGCTGCTGGAACGCGCGGTTGGCGGGCACAGGCTAATCCAGACCAACTCCGCACACCACTGCTGCGTCGACCGTCTGGGTAAGAGCACGCGCTTGGTCGCCAAGGCAACCGACGGCGTTCCCGAGTGCATCGAAGTCGAAGGCCAGCCTTTCTGCCTGGGCGTACAATGGCACCCTGAGTACACGTGGAAGACGCTCGAGACCGACTTTAACCTGTGGAAGTCGTTTGTCGAGGCAGCGGCAAAGGTTAAGCAGGCCCGTTAGCTCGCAAGCCACACAAGTTAAAGCCTCCTAAGCCAGCGGGGGGCGGACACCAGCCACGGTGCCCCCCCTGTATTTGGTATGCTCGGTATGATTATCCCTCACAAACAATCAAAGAAATCTCGACCGCAATCGGTCTACGGTAAAGCAAATGGTAAAAACGCTTGCTACGTTGATTAGGCAGTCAATTAAAATCGAGATGCATTGACCATTCCCCAACGGGGTCACGCCACAAATCCACATGAGCATCGAGGCTGGAAGCGGAAGCATGGAATTGGCCCCGAGCTGTATGTAGATCGCTACAACATTGACAAGCAACAGCATGCCAATCGGACCGAAGCCGGACCCAAAATAGGAAACAGCAATCACGCAAGAGACCACGTATGCAAGGCAGACGACACTCGCCAGAAGAAGTCGATAGCAAAAAATATTCAGGTTGAAATACTGCCGAGCATCCAAAACGATTACGCAGTTAAGACAGTACAAAACGACACTCGACAGGATAAACGCGCCCAAAAGGGCAAAAGAAGACAGCACCACTCGCGCAACGATAGCGCACACACGCTTCCCACCCCGAGCCTCCGATAACCCCCACGGTTCCTCAATAAAGCCCGAACTGACAAAGCGCGGCACAATACAAGCCGCGATGAACGGAAAGAACAATGCATGAGCCAACGGGGCTACGTTGAACAGCAGACCGCGAAAAACCTCTGCATTACCAAATAGAAGGACATCCTCTGCCGATAGCCGAAGCGTCGGGTCTGGGAAAAAGCCCAAGAAACTATTCTCACGGAGGCTACAGAACCACATCGGGAAAGAATTAAGCTGCAATACCACCATGTACGCATAAATTACCAGGATTAAGACGTACGCCCATTTGCTCACATGCTTCAATTCTGACTGGAGAAGTCTTTTAATCTGACGAGCCATTGAGCACACCCCCAGCACGAAAGCTCACGAGAGCGTAAATCAATACCGATAGACAGCTGGCTGCCGCGCCATATCCCAGAAGCGTCAGCTGCCCCATATCGCTATACCCAAGGGCACATCCGACTCCAAGGTACGGCCCCGGAAGAAAGAAGATCCATCGCAAGGACGGTATGGGCGTCTGAAGGTAAGTTCCGTAGAGCGTCAAGCTCATGACAAATCCAACTATTAGCACAGCCCCGCTCAATACAGCGCTGCCTGTGATCCGATAGATGGCCACCGTCTCCAGCGCAACCGATATCACCAATACAGCGTTGACTATCATTGCAGGCAAAAATACAGTTAGCATGTCGTGCGAGTAGTTATGCCCTCCACGTATTATGGCTATTGCAAAAAGAAGAAGGCAAAGCGCACTATATGCTACGCCAATTATTAAAGCAAACGAAAGCACATGTGCTAGGACCCCATTAAAGCGGGTAAGACCTCTTGCTGAAGAAATTCGGTGTCCCTCTTCATAGCCGCGCTCCTGTAAAATCGCCAGGCAAACGATGAGCGGAACGAACAGAGACGTGCCGGCAAAAGCACTGCGCACAAGGGACTCATCGGGTGCAGAAGGATCGATTACATTCCAGCAGAAACCAATATCCTCCCCAAAAACGCTATTGCCAAAGGCGAGCAACGTTGTTCCGTTTTTTAGAAAGACACCGAAGAGAAGGCCGAACGCCAGAATAAGCGCAAGGCCAAACTTCGCCGGAAACATCCTGTGCAAACGCATCATGTCTGCCTTTATGGGATGGATCGCCCGCTTCATAGTGAGACCGCCTTCATCAAGCGCCTGTAATACTCTTTTAGGGATGGCGCCTCATCCCTTATGACGTCCATCGATTCCATTTTCAGCAGTTCGCCGTCATGAATAAACACGCAACTTGTTGCAACTGATGCCAACTCATCCAAATCATGACTAGAGATGAGCATGGTCTTACCCTGTTCTTGATTCAATCGACCGATAAGGGCCCATATACTCTCGATGCCCAGCGGGTCCAACCCATTTGCTGGCTCATCAAAAATAAGCAGATCAGTGTCACCCAACAAAGCCGTAGCTATATCCAGCCGCCGTTTCATTCCCAGAGAAAAACTGCTCACGTTCTTTTTCTCATCGGCATCCAGTCCAACTAGGCTCAAAACGCGAGGAACCTCACAATTCGCATCAAGCCCCCATTCCGCACATCGGATTTGGAGATTCTCAACCGCACTGAGGGATTGGTATGCTCCGCTGGAATCTGGCACATAGCCGACACGCGTCCGCATCAGGCCAAGCTCTCTTTTTGATTTGCCTCCAAAGAGCTCCACGCTCCCCGAAGATGGCTCGCAGAGGCCCAAGACGATTTTAATAAGCGTGCTTTTGCCCGCACCGTTTGCACCGACAAGGGCACAGAGCTCAGACTGATGCACCTCGAAGGAAACGTCATGCAAAACGTGCCGTTTCCCGTAGCGTTTTGAAACTTTTGATAGCTTTATCGCTGATGCGTTCATTGGACCCCCGTTCTGCTTGATAGAAAAACCGCTCATATCGCTCTTTCTTTCCTTTATCGTTTTCCATAGTTGTTATTGTTTTTCGATAACTCGTATTTGTCAAGATAGTCTAAAAGAAGGGACCCGTGTTAGACACGGGTCCCTTCACGCTGATACTTCGTTTTAGCTGTTCGTCTTATGCTACTCGTCGCTCAAATCGACAGCAAAGACTGATGTCGGAAGCGACACCTCGTTGCCTCCGCCATCCCGCATCTGTCTCACGACATTTTTTGCGCGCTCGACAATAAGCTCCTCAAGCTCTTTCTCGCTCACGCGCTGAATAATATCTCCCGGTTGACAATCAAGCTCATCACAGATATCGAGAAGCGTCTTTAGGCGAATAGCTTTTATCTTTCCGTTTCTAAGCTTTGAAATATTAGCCGGAGTATGCCCCGTCGCCCGAATCAGATCAGCGCTGGTCTTTCCGGTCTTAAGCAGCTGCGTCTCAAGCTCGATGATGAGATAGCTCATGTTTCCTCCTACACAAGCTCGTCAGACTGCTCTTGGAGCAGCGAGGCATAACTCCAGATCGCCGAGATAAACAAGCAGACAACTGCGCCGATAAACGACCCCGCATCAAAGGTAGCGCCTTGGCAAATCTCAATAACGAAGGAATGAGGCACGATGTAAAGCTCCAGTCCGCCAATGGTGAGATTGACCGATCCATAGGCACCAACAAACGAAACCGCAGCGTTAACAGCAAAGGCAAGTGCAAGAACACGGATAAGCCGCACATGTACCCTGGTAAAGGGCGAGACGCCCCGCGAGATATTACGGCTGATTCCGCACAGAACGACAAGCGAAATACCCACAACGAGTGCCAGGCACAGTCCGCTTGGGATAACGATGCACCCGCCATTGAGAAGCGTCACGACACCAAAAGAATCGACAGAAGCAACGTTTTCAACCGCATACCAAATCACGTAAACAACCAACGCGGCAAAAGCGACGAGCATCCCTGCAAAAACGGCTGCCATGCAAAAACCAAGCTTCCTGATATTTTCGCCCGCCTTGGCCATACGCTGAACGCTGTTGGACATACACTCACCCTCATTGACTCTATCGTTATTCGAACAGTTTATCGAACAACGATATTGATTGCATGCGGAAAGCCCCGCCAGTGCGCATAGGCCATTCACTAATCAGAAGGGGTGAGCGTGGATTTTGGACACGTATTGAACGGGAGATTATCCACTCTCATAGTCATCAAGGCCCGCAAGCTCTTATTCAGCCGCTTCGCGCAGGGCCGACATCGTAGCCGCATATTGCTGCTGCAACGCATGCATCCCCTCGCGAGCGCCGTCAACGGCATCGGCGCCGCGCAGCGCTTCGGTCACCACAACCGCCGGCTCGTACAGATTATCGAATCCCAGGTTCTGGCTCACGCCCTTGAGCGTGTGCGCTGCCATAAACGCACCTTCGGCGTCTCCTGCCGCCATGGCGGCCTCCAGTTTGTCCATGCTCTCGTCATCCAAAAACTTGAGGGCAAAGCGGGCAAGCATTTCCCCGCCCATCAGCCGAGCGCACGCGTCGTCATAATTAGCGCCGATCTTCTCATACGCCTCACGCATGGAAATCATGGATTGAAACTCCTTTGGTCAAACTAAATCGTGGGAAACGCGACAACGTCGGCGGGGCGTGCCAACGTCTCGGCAATACGGTCTTGCACCTCGAGCAGGCAGTCGAGCAACAGCGGGTTAAAGGTGCCGCACTTACCGTCCAGGATCATCTGGATCGCCTCCTTGTGCGGGATAGCGTCCTTGTACACGCGCACGCTCGTCAGCGCATCATACACGTCGGCCACCGAGACCACCTGCGCGGCAATGGGAATCTCGTCGCCCTTAAGGCCATCGGGATAGCCCTTGCCGTCCCAGCGCTCGTGATGCCAACGCGCAATCTGGTACGCATATTCCATAAGCGCATTGCCGACGTGATGGCGGCCCAGCTCAAGCACCATGTCGGCGCCCATCGTGGTATGCGTCTTCATAATCTCGAACTCCTCGGGCGTAAGGCGCCCGGGTTTGTTGAGAATTGCATCGTCAATCGACATCTTGCCGATATCGTGCAGCGCCGAAGCCAGGGCAATCGTAGAGCGTTCCTCATTGTCGAGGGAGATCGTGCCGCTACGCTGGACCAGACAGCCAAGCAGCAGCTCGGTCAGCTTCTCGATGTTCGTAACGTGCCTGCCGCTCTCGCCATTGCGAAGCTCCATGACGCCGGCCATGATGTCGATGAGCATTCGACTGTTCTTGACGCGCTCGTTGTACTGTTGGGACAGCAGGTTCGTCAGGCGGCGCTGCTTGGCGTATAGGCGGATGGTGTTGCTTACACGGCGGCGCACGACACGGGAGTCAAACGGGCGGTTGATATAGTCCGAGGCGCCCAGCTCGTACGCGCGCAAAACCATATCATCGGAATCTTCGCTCGAAATCATGATGAAAGGCAGATTTTCGATACCCGATCGGCGCGACAGATCGGCCAGCACCTCAAAGCCGCTTATGCCCGGCATGACAATATCCAGCAGCACGAGCGACAACTCATCGCCATAGCGGTCGACCATGTCGAGCGCCGTACGACCGTTATCGGCCTCGAGGATGCAATACTCGTCCTTGAGCATCTCGTTGAGAATGGCTCGGTTCATCTCGGAGTCATCGGCAATAAGCACCAAAGGCTTTTCGCTTTGGAAGGCCTCGATGGAATCGGCATCGGTCACGACCGTACCGGCTTTTGTCTTAGCGCGGCTCAGCAACTGGACAGCGCGGCCAACGCCCTCATCGACCGTCTCGCCATGAATGCGAACGCCACCAACACATGCCGTCAAGCTCACGTACTCATGGCCCGGAATAATCGTGGCATGAACGGCATCGGATACCTGATGCAGGCGACGGGTGAAGTCATCGGAGGGAATATTGGGCATGACGACCACAAACTTGTCGCAGCCATAGCGCACAAGCTCGTCAGTCGAACGAATTCCGCTGCGTATGGCTGTCGCCACAGCACCGAGCGCAAGGTCACCGGCATGACAGCCACACGTATCGTTGAAGACCCTAAAATCATCGAGGTCTATCACCGCCACGCCGGCCTTCATGCGGGCGCTACGGAGCTTTTCCTCGTAATATCGGCGATTGCGCACACTCGTCAGCACGTCGGTGTAGACAAGGTCCTCTTCTGCAGCCTCTTGCTCATCGATCGGACGCACCATCAGCAGGACGTGAGGCTCGCCCTCGACCTTCAGAGGGCGCAGACGGGCGCGGTACTCAGTACCATCGTTGAGCAGTTGCTCCGACACCTCATCGGAGTCTGCCAAGGCCTCAAGACTCGACTGACGCAGACAAGGGCAGCGATCGCCGGCGAGCAAGCAGTTAGGCTCGCTCTTAATCTGATCGGCCGACAGCAAACGCACCACGGGGTAGGTCTTCGCGACGCGGGCGACCTCGGCGGCAGCCTCCTCGTCGGTTAGATTGGCCTCGTGATTATTGAGCATATGGGGGGCCCTTTCTATCGTTACGCACGGCAACGGTGTATATCAAATGGCACAAGGGTAACATCTAACAGCTGCAGGCAAATGCGCGATTATCGTTACATTTTTATGACCTAGCAAACGGCGGTAATGGAGCCGCGGGCGCGCGGTTATGGGCACATTCGTTAACAAAGACGAAACGCCAACAGTCCCCCTCCCCGCAGGTCATCGAGCATGCTAACGCTCCAAGACATCGCGAACGGCGTTTGCCGCCGTAACGGGGCGATCGCGCAGGCCGTTATGCGCGCCCGGGATCGTCACGAGGGGGCAATCGAGATATTCGGCAGCCGCTCGCGTACCAGCCTCGCGGGGCGTACCGACCGAAAGCTCACCCAAAAACACGGCAGACACCGCCTTTGACGCGCGGGCGCGCTCCCAGTCGGGAGTATATGTCATATTTGTTCCGTATTCATTGGCCATGAAGCAACGACCATTGCGCAGGGCATGTTTGGCTTCCGCTTCGGTCGTCCCAGGAGCCTCGGGGTCCAAGTCGCCGAGGGCTCCCAAGAAAAGCCGGAGCGCCCTTGAAACCTTTCCAGCCGCAATCATATCGAGCAAAACCGGAGCTGCGCCCATGCCGACGCCTTCGGCCGACACAGCCGGCTCATGCAGAATCGCGCGGGCGGCGAGATGGGGTTCGGTGCGAAGAAGCTCCAGCGCCACCAACGTACCGGCGCTGTGCGCAAGCACATTTGTCGGAGCGCCAACGTGTTCGATCACAGCTTGCAGGTCGGCGGCCTGAGCGGCAAGATCATAGCTGCCGTCTGCCGCTTCGCTGCTATCACCACAGCCGCGGCGGTCGTAGGCAATTACGCGGTAGTTGCGGCTGAGCTCACAAGCGATGCCGTCGAAAAATGTGCCGTCGACACAAGCGCCGTGCACGCACACCAAAGCAGGAGTATCAGGCGACACATCCGGACCGGCATATTCGCGACAGGCAATCGTGGTGCCCGCATTCTCGACCGTAAAATCCATGTTGTGCCCCCATCATCAATGCCTATCCAGCTGCACGTCAGTACGGTTGGATGGACCCGCATTGCCTTACGACTTGTTAACAGATTAACTGTACCCGACCCGAGGCTTTTCATGGCACGGCATCATGAGCGACGTGAAAAAACGAAACTTGTAAAGCAAGAGCCCACACCTTGCTTTGGAGCCGATGCTATGCTTAAGCACAATTGTCTTGAGGAGCATATGCCTATGTCTACGTTTTTGAATGCCAGCCCCATCTTTGGGCCCGTTCGCAGCCGTCGCCTTGGTCTCTCGCTCGGCGTCAACATGATGCCGGCCAGCGGCAAAATCTGCACGTTCGACTGCATTTACTGCGAAAACGGCCTCAACGCCGAGCGCCCCTGCCATGAGCCGTACAACACAGCCGCCGTGGTACTCGACGCGCTCGAGGCAAAGCTGCGCGAGATGGCAGCCGAGGGCGAGCTCCCCGATGTGATCACCTTCGCAGGCAACGGCGAGCCCACCGCCGCATCGGAGTTTCCGCAGGCCATCGCCGGCGCCGTCGCGCTGCGCGACGAGCTTGCCCCAAACTCCAAGATCGCCGTGCTCTCCAACGGCACGCGCGCCGACCGCCCCGAGGTGCGCGACGCGCTCATGATGGTCGACGACAACATTCTTAAGCTCGATACCGTCGACCCAGCGTTTATCCAGCTGCTCGACCAGCCCGTTGGCCCCTACGACGTCGAGCACCAGATCGAGACGTTCGCAAGCTTTGCCGGTCACGTCATTATCCAGACGATCTTTTTGACCGGCGAGTATCAGGGCAAGCTCATCGACAACACCGGCGAGGAGTACGTTGCCCCCTGGCTCGCGGCGCTTGAGCGCATTCGCCCACAAGAAGCGACCATCTACACCGTGGCGCGCGAGACACCGATCGCCGGCCTTGCCAAAGCAGCGCCCGAGGTGCTCGACGCCATTGCCGCGCGCGTGCGCGCCCTCGGTATTCCCTGCCAGGTGAGCTACTAGCAAAACCACGCAGCAGCCAGTGTCCGCCATCCCACTCCATCAGTTGCGGTGATATAGTTCCTATTTATGCTGTTAAACCGCTTAAATCGGAACTATATCACCGCAACTTTTATGGACGCGTGAGTGGGCTATACTAGCTGCGGATGAAAGGAAGTTAGCCATGTATGACAAAGGACCCGTGCCTGGCCGCAACGACGCTTGCTGGTGCGGCAGCGGCAAGAAATACAAGAAATGCCATGGCGCCTTTGATGAGCGCCTCGAGCGCCTGTGGGAGGAGGGCTGGGAGGTTCTGCCCCGCACGCTCTACAAGACGCCCGCCGACATCGAGGGCATCAAGCGCTCCGCCGCCATCAACGTGGGCGTGCTCGACTACGTAGGCGAGCACATCGCCGCGGGCATGACCACCAACCAGATCGACCAGATGATCTACGACTACACCGTCGAGCACGGTGGCACGCCGGCCGATCTCAACTACGAGGGCTACCCCAAAAGCGTGTGCACCTCGATCAACGACGTCGTCTGCCACGGTATTCCCTGCGATACGGACGTCCTGCACGAGGGCGACATCATCAACGTGGACTGCTCCACGATCTTGGACGGTTACTTTAGTGATTCGAGCCGTATGTTCTGCATCGGCGAGGTCTCGGCCGAGCGCCAGCGCCTGGTCGACGTCACCCGCGCCAGCGTGGAGGCGGGTCTGGCGGCCGTCAAGCCATGGCTGCCGTTGTCCGTTATGGCCGAGGCCGTGCAAAAGACGGTCGAGGACGCCGGCTTTAGCGTGGTGCGCGAGTACGGTGGACACGGCATCGGCAAGGAGTTCCACGAGGACCCGTTTGTGGGCTTTACCACCGAAGCGCCCGACGTGGACACCATCATGGCCCCTGGCATGGTCTTTACCATCGAGCCCATGGTCAATGCCGGAGCGCCCGACATCAAGATTAGCAAGGGTGACGGTTGGTGCGTGCGCACCAAGGACGGCAGCGATTCGGCCCAGTGCGAGGTTCAGCTCGTGGTGACCGAGGACGGCTACGAGCTGCTGAGCTGGTAGCTGTAGATGCGCCGGATGCTGACGGGTACGCTCGTCTTGCATCCGGCGTTTTTATTTGAACGTTTTGCCTGATAAAACCTGCCAAAATAAACCTGTCCCTTTTTGGTAGGTCAAGCGGAGAGGACTGCTTGTGAACATCCTGGTTTTGCTGCCCGTCAACGACCGTCATCGCGCAATTCTTGAGTCGAGCGCTCCGGGCGAGGACTTTGTCTACACGAGCGCCGACGCCGCCACGCGCGAGCAGGTCGCCGATGCCGACGTGATCCTGGGCAACATCGACCCTGACATGCTCACGGCATGCGAGCATCTCCAGCTGTTGCAATTGCAGACCGCCGGCTATGACGACTACCTTGCCGCCGGCACCGTGCCGGCTGACGCCAAGCTGTCTTGCTCGATCGGCGCCTACGGTCAGGCCGTAAGCGAGCACATGTTTGCCATGGTGCTGTCAATGATGAAGCGCCTGCCCGGCTACCAGGACCTGCAGCGCGAGCATCGCTGGGAGGACTTGGGCCCGGTCACCTCGCTCAAAAATGCCAACGTGTTGGTGCTGGGCGCGGGCGATATCGGCGGCCACTTTGCCACGCTCTGCCGCGGCATGGGCGCGCACGTCCGTGGCATCAAGCGCCATCCGCTCGTCTACCCCATTGTATTTGAGGACATGGACGGCATGGACGCCCTGCCCGAGCGCCTGGCCGAGGCCGACATCGTCGCATCCTTTATGCCCAGCACGCCCGAGACCCGCGGCCTGGCGAACGCCGAGTTCTTCGCCGCGATGAAGCCGGGCGCCTTCTTTGCCAACGGCGGCCGTGGCGACCTTGTGATCGCCGACGACTTGGTTGCCGCTCTGGAGTCCGGGCACCTCGCCGGCGCCGCGGTCGACGTCACCGACCCCGAGCCGCTACCCGCCACGAGCCCGCTGTGGGATGCGCCCAACATGCTCATCACGCCGCACGTCTCCGGATGGTTCCACCTGGCCGCCACGCTCAACAACGTCGTCGACATCGCCGCAGAGAATCTGCGTCACCTGCAAGCCGGCGAGACACTGCGCTGCTGGATTGAGCATTAGGGTTCCGCCGTTCTAACGAACGGCGGACCGGTCGACGCTGCGGGGCCTAGAACTATTTAAGCGTTGCTAGATAGTTTCTTGCGTCTTCTACACTCATTGCTGCGACGGGCGCATGCGAACAGAGCTTGACATCGTTGGTGACCAGAAGGTCTGTCTTTGCACGCATCGCTGCCGCGATGATTAAATCGTCTTCGTAATCGCTATGGAGCTCACGCTGCTTACTCGCCATCCATATGTCGCTCAGGTCGCAGGGCACGGGCGTAGCAAGTTGCGACAACACATCAAGACAATCCCATGCGAGTGATGTCGCCGCCGAAGCGGCATCTTGAGACAGCGAACCGTGCTCTCGCCGATACCACGCCTTATGTTCGCTCGAAATCAAATAGAACAGGTCTTTGGACGATGTCGCCGCATACATCAGCTCAGCCTGAGCCGTACACGCATCACGCAAAAACTCAATTGCCGCCGAACGACCGCGTCGTGAAGGGATGAAATAATCAAGCCAGACGTTGGTGTCAACCAAGATGCGCTTAGGATTCTCACTCATAGAGCCAGCTCATCTCCTCGCCATAGCGATCCGCATATGCATTCCGTTTGAGCTCTTCGTCGTCCGATGGCTGAGCCCCGACCATATCGATTCCCGACTCACGGCAAGCGGCAGCGAACAGCTTCGACCCCTGATCCATGAGCTCGAGCTTGTGCTTGGCGGCTTTCTCTCGCTCGCGCTGTTCCGCCCGGGCACGACTGGGCAGCAGGATATCCTCGAGCGCACCGGGGCGATCGGCCAGCGACGCTGCAAGCTGCCAGAGCGCTCGCACCGCTTGGCTCGGCGTCATACCGGCCCTGGAGAGAGCGGCGTCCCCACTCCTTTTAAGATCGGCATCGAGACGTACGTTGATCTGAGCGGCTGTTGTGGTCATGACCCCTCCTTAATTCTTCAAAATTATCATAAAACACTATGGTAGATACGTAAAGCATGTATAGCATTTAATAGTATTAGCCATGCTCTGTGCACAAAAAGCCGCCGAGGCACATTGCACCTCGGCGGCTACGCATCACCAATCTAGTTCGGTTTCATCCTTTGCATTTGCCCAGATAAAACCTGCCAAAATAAACCTGTCCCTTTTTGGCAGGTTTAGAGTTCCACGCTTTCGGCGCCGTTGATGGTTAGGTTGCGCTCGTAGAAGGCGGTGAGGGCGCGGATGGCGTACATCACGTCGCGCACGCCGCCGGTCTCGTAGCTTGAGTGCATAGCCAGCTGCGGCAGGCCCACGTCCACGGCGTGCATGCTCGCCTGCATGTTCGACAGGTTGCCGAGCGTGGAGCCACCCGCCATATCGCTCTTGTTGGCGAAGGCCTGCGTGGGCACGTCGGCGTCATCGCAAATAGCCTGGAACACCGCGCGACTAAAGGCGTCGGTGCAGTAGTGCTGGTTGGCAGCTTCCTTGATGACGATGCCGCCGTTGAGCACAACCTGGTTGCGCGCATCGCACTTCTCGGCGTGGTTGGGATGCACGGCATGCGCGTTGTCGCAGCTCACGAGCATCGAGGCGGCAAGGGCGCGATGATACGATTCGTCGTCAAAGCCCAGCGAGCCGTTGATGCGGCGCAGCGCGTCGGCCAAGAAGGTCGACATGGCGCCCTGCTTGGTCTCGGAGCCAACCTCCTCGTTATCGAAGCAGCAGAAGACCGAGACGTCGTGCGCGTTCTCGGCGCCCAAAAATGCCTGTAGCGAGGTATAGGCGCAGGACAGGTCATCGAGCTTGGGCGTCGAGATAAATTCGTCGGCCCAACCCCAAATGCGCGCATCCTGACGATTAACCAGGAACAGATCGCGGCCCAAAATTTGCTCGGGCTCAACATCCAGCTCTTCGGCGATCAGGGCATCAAAGTCGCCCTGCTTAAGCTCGCCGGCACTGATGAGCGGGCACAGGTCGACAGCTCGGTTGGGAGCAAAGCCCTCGTTGACGCCACGGTTCATATGGATAGCAAGGCTCGGGATAATAGCGACCTCGCGCTCGGTGGCAAGCAGGCGGCTCTCAATACGGTCGCCCTCGCGCACCAGCACGCGGCCCGCGAGCGCCAGCGGGCGATCGAACCAGGTGTAGTCAATCATGCCGCCGTAGGCCTCGGTGTTCAGGCGCAGCGTCTCGCCCGCGCCGTCGAGCTCGGGCACGGCCTTGACCTTAAACGTCGGCGAGTCGCTGTGCGACGCCGTCAGCTGAAAATGGTAGTCGCCGGCAACGCCGTCCTCGCCCCACGTAGCAGCCAGGTCCTCGCCCACCTTAAAGGCGATAACGCTCGAAGTGTTGCGCTGCGTGTAATAACGCCCGCCCGGCTCGATGTCCCACGCCGCGTTCTCGGACAGGTAGGTAAAGCCCGCCTCGTCGAGCTCGGCCATAATGGTCGCCGCCGTATGGAACATGCTGGGGCATGCCTCGATAAAGTCGATAAGGTCGTTGGCGGCCTCGATATCGTCGGCAGTCACGTGCACGCGCTCGGGCGTTTCCTGATCCGTCATGCTCTCCCCTTTCATTGGGTTGATGGTCTCCTCCAGCATACCCCGCCACGCCAGTGCTGCACTCTTCATTCCATGCTTAATTCCGCGTTGCCCACCGGCTTGCGAATTTCTAACATTGCCTACATTTCTATACGCTTGAGCTAACACGTTTTACCCCCGTATCATCAGTGTGCGGGGGTAAACTTATGCGCATGTTATAACTTGCCCGGAAGGATTCATCATGCTTAGGATCGGTCTTCTTACCAGTGGCGGCGACTGCCAAGCGCTCAACGCCACCATGCGCGGCATCGTCAAAACGCTTATGACCAATAGCGAAGAACCTATCGAGATCTATGGTTTTGAGGACGGCTACCAGGGCCTTATCTACAGCAGGTTCCGCGTCATGACGCCCGCCGATTTTAGCGGCATCCTCACCCGCGGCGGCACCATCCTTGGCACGAGCCGTACGCCGTTCAAGCGCCTGGACATTCCCGAGGCCGATGGCGTCGAGAAGGTGCCCGCGATGGTCCACACCTATCATAAGCTGCAGCTCGACTGCCTGTTTATGCTGGGCGGCAACGGCTCCACCAAGACCGCCAACCGCCTGCGCGAAGAGGGCCTCAACGTTATCGCCCTGCCCAAGACCATCGATAACGACACCTGGGGCACCGAGTTGACCTTTGGCTTTACGAGCGCCATCGACGTCGCCACCAAGTGCATCGACGACATCCACACCACCGCTTCGAGTCACGGGCGCGTGTTTGTCATCGAGATCATGGGCCACAAGGTCGGCTGGATTCCGCTGTATGCCGGCGTCGCGGGCGGTGCGGACGTCATCCTGATCCCCGAAATCCCCTACGACATGGACAACGTCATCAAGACCATCGAGCATCGCATGGAGACCGGCAGCCGCTTTACCATCGTGGCCGTCGCCGAGGGTGCCATCTCCAAGGAGGACGCGGCGCTGTCCAAGAAGGAGTACAAGAAGAAGCTCGCCGAGCGCACGAGCCCGTCAATCGTGTACGACATCGCCAAGGAAATCGAGGCCAAGACCGGTCGCGAGACCCGCGTCGCCATCCCCGGTCACACACAGCGCGGCGGTCAGCCCGACGCCCAAGACCGCATCTTTGCGACCCAGTGCGGCGTCGAGGCCGCGCTTGGCTGCCTGCGCGGCGAGTTTGGCTACATGATTGCCCTGCGTGACGGCAAGATGTGCCACATGCCGCTCGAGGATGTCGCTGGCAAGCTCAAGTACGTCGATCCCCAGAGCGATCTGGTACGCGAGGCCAAGGCGTTGGGCATCAGCTTCGGCGACGAATAGCCTCGGCTGGAACTGCTCTCATCGGAGGCCCCAGGGCTTACCTCCCAAATCGTCCTCGGACATGTCAGGACCCCGCTGCGCGCTTCGCGCGGCGGGGTCCTTCCGTCCTGCGGAAAGATTTGGGAGGTAAGCCCTGGGGCCTCCTGCGGTAACTGGGGAGGCCGAGGCTGCTCGTCTTCTTGCTGCGGGTGCCTGGTCTGAAATTCAGTTGCGGTGAAATAGTTCCTGCTTAGCCCGCAAATGGCTGAATTTAGGAACTATTCCACCGCAACTTATGAGGGATCGGAGCGGCTACAGCACAAGCGTCGGCGTTCGCTTGATGGTCCGCCACGAAAAGGGGTCATCTACTACGTTTAACTCGATGGGGCCAACCATGACCGCCTTTTTCGAAAGTCGACAGGTCTTCTACCTGCGGTTTTATTTTTCGTTTTCCCGGCATGGTTGAGGGTATCCAATTAAACGTAGTAGATGGGCCTGCTTTGTGGCATACGACCCATTCAAGCCCAATCTCGGAGGCTAAAGAGAGCCTCTCATCCACGCCTGCGAGCGAAAACCAAATAGAATGAAAGGCAAATGGAAAAGCCTGTTTAACGAGCGGAGGACATATGCGCGACGTAGCCGAAAGCGACTGGAAGCTGTTTAAGAAAATGCTTCCTCAATGGCAAGAACGTTATATGGAAAAGCTCATCGGCCAGTACGTTGAGATGCTGAACGACGACAGCGAAGCGTCCTGTAGATTTTGGGCACTAGAAGAGCGCCTCAATAGAGACAAGCTGTCCTCAGGCGTAATTGCAAACGACATTCGCCGCAGCACAATGCACCGCGAGATAGCCAATTTGCTTATCGACAGCGTGATCGCCCTTGACGACCTTGACGGTTTTACCGAGGACATTAAGAGCTATGCGCAACACTGGATTGGCCAGTAAGAGCACTGAACGACAGACATCCCCAGCAAAAGGGGGCAAACGCTGGGCCACCTAAAGCTGACGTTAGATAACGATACTTTTGAAAACACTGGAAAATCAAGGTTTTTCGAGCGACGGACAAGCCGGGTAT
>USOG01000006.1 GCA_900556365.1 uncultured Collinsella sp. | reverse complement strand
GTCGCCGACGGTGACGTCGAGGAGTTCATGGGCTACGCCGCCGAGGAGAACCTCGAGGCGACCGTTATCGCCGAGGTTACCGCCGAGCCGCGCATGCGCATGGCCTGGAACGGAGTCGCCATCGTCGACCTGTCCCGCGAGTTCCTCAACTCCAACGGCGCACCCAAGCACCAGGTCGCCCACGTGTGCGCCCGTAGCGTGTGGCAGCCCAGCTGGGCCGGCGCCACGCTCGCCGAGCGCATGACCTCGCTTGTCACCGACCTCAACGTCGCTTCCAACAAGGGCCTTTCCGAGCGCTTCGACTCCACCATCGGCGCCGCGACCGTGCTCATGCCCTTTGGCGGCAAGACGCAGCTCACCCCAAGCTCGGCCATGGTCGCCAAGTTCCCCGTGGACGGCGAGACCACCACGGCGAGTGCCATGGCATGGGGCTTCAACCCCTATCTGATGGAGGCCGACCAGTTTGCGGGCGCCTACCTGTCCGTGGTCGAGTCCATCGCCAAGCTCGTGGCTGCCGGCTTTGAGCACAAGCGCGCCTACCTCTCCTTCCAGGAGTACTTCGAGCGCCTGCGCACCGAGGCCGAGCGTTGGGGCAAGCCCATGGCTGCCGTCCTGGGTGCCCTCATGGCCCAGGTCGACCTGGGTGCCGGCGCCATCGGCGGCAAGGACTCCATGAGCGGTTCGTTTGAGGACGAGACCGGCGAGCTCAACGTTCCGCCGACCCTGATCAGCTTCGCCGTCGCCGTGGGCAAGGCCGCCCGCGCCGTCTCGCCCGAGTTCAAGGGCCTCACGCACCGAGTCGTCCGCATCGCCCCCGCCACCTATGGCGAGGACTACCGTCCCGACGCCCAGCAGCTGCTCGCCGCGTTTGACGCCGTCGAGGCGCTCACCGCCAACGGCAACGCCCTGGCCGTCTCCACGCCCGGCTACGGCTGCGGCGCCGAGAGCCTCTTTAAGATGTGCGTCGGTAACCAGATCGGTATCGAGCTTGCCGAGGATGTAGACGTGGAGAGCCTCTTCACCCCGCTCTACGGCAGCTTTATCGTCGAGCTCTCCGAGGACGCCGAGCTGCCCGAGGTCGCCGACGGCGTTGTCGTCGAGCCCCTGGGCACCACCGTCGAGGGCTATGTCATCGACACCGGCTCCGAAGTCATCGAGCTCGCCGAGCTCCAAGAGGCCTGGGAGAGCGGCATCGAGGGCGTCTTCGCCTACCGCAGCGCCGGCGAGACCCCCGAGGTCGAGACCATCGACTTCCGCGCCAAGGATATCCACGTGTACGGCGGCGCCAAGATCGCCCGCCCGCGCGTGATCATTCCCGTGTTCCCCGGCAACAACTGCGAGTACGACAGCGCCCGCGCCTTCCGTGCCGCCGGTGCCGAGGCCGACACCTTCGTGATCAACAACCTCACGCCCGAGGCCGTCGCCGAGAGCACCCACGAGCTTGCCCGCCGCATCCGTGCAAGCCAGATCGTCATGATCCCCGGCGGCTTCTCGGGCGGTGACGAGCCCGACGGCTCCGCCAAGTTCATCACGGCGTTCTTCCGCGCTCCCGAGGTCACCGAGGCAGTCCGCGACCTGCTCAAGGCCCGCGACGGCCTGATGCTGGGCATCTGCAACGGCTTCCAGGCCCTGGTCAAGCTCGGCCTGGTGCCCTACGGTGACATCGTCGATGCCACGCCCGATGCGCCCACGCTGACGTTCAACACCATCGGTCGCCATCAGAGCCGCCTGGTGCGCACCCGCATCTCGTCCAACCTATCTCCGTGGCTGTCGCAGTGCAGCCTCGACGACCCCTACACCGTCGCCATCAGCCACGGCGAGGGCCGTTTTGTCGCCAATGACGAGGTACTCGCCCAGCTGATCGCCAACGGCCAGGTCGCCACGCAGTACGTGGGCGAGGACGGCAAGCCCAGCATGGATCTCTCCGTCAACCCCAACGGCTCCGCACTCGCCATCGAGGGCATCACGAGCCCCGACGGCCGCGTCCTGGGCAAGATGGGCCATGCCGAGCGTCGCGGCGACAACCTGTACCGCAACGTGCCCGAGCATGTCCCCGGCGATAAGTTCATGCCGATCTTTGAGAGCGGCGTGGCCTACTTCGCTTAAACCTTTCCCATCGGGTACAATCCCTTCGGGTAACAACACCCGCCACCGACACATCCGGTGGCGGGTTCTTTTTTGCTTCGCGCATGCAGGAAGGACATCATGGAAAGCCGCAAGCCGTATCTCGCCACCCTGCCCGGACTCATCCTGGGCTGTCTTGTTTGCTGTGCACTCTGGGGATCGGCCTTTCCCTGCATCAAGATCGGCTACGCACTCTTTGGTATCCCGGCGCACGATAGCGCCTCGCAGCTGCTCTTTGCGGGCTTGCGCTTCACGCTTGCCGGCGCCCTGGTTATCGTTGGAATGAGTGCGGCCCAACGCCGCCCCCTCATTCCGCAGGCTCGCGACATCAAGCCCATCTTTGTCTTGTCGCTCTTCCAGACTATCGGGCAGTACTTCTTTTTCTATCTGGGCCTCTCGCGCGCCAGCGCCATGTCGAGCTCCATCATCGAGGCCAGCGCCAACTTCCTCGCAATCCTCTTTGCCGCCCTGGCATTTCACACCGAGAAGCTCAATACGGCCAAGGTGCTTGGCTGTGCGCTGGGCTTTGCCGGCGTCGCGCTCGTCAACCTCTCGGGCGCAGATGGCACCTTTGGCTTCAGGCTCGATGGCGAGGGCTTTATCCTAGCCTCCACTGTCGCGGGTGCTCTTTCGACCTGCCTGATCGGCATCTTCTCGCGCAAGCACGACGGCGTCTTGCTTGCCGGGTGGCAGTTCTTGGTCGGCGGCCTGGTCCTCACCGCCATCGGCTTTTTGATGGGTGGCACGCTCTCCCCCACGGCGATTGCCCCCGCCATCGCGCTCATCATCTACATGGCGCTTATCTCCGCGGTCGCCTACTCGCTGTGGTCGCGCCTGCTTGCCGTCAACCCCGTCAGCCGCGTCTCGGTCTTTGGGTTTATGAACCCGGTCTTTGGCGTACTGCTGAGCGCGCTGCTGCTCGGCGAGGGCGCTGGCACGAGCCCCGTTACCGTACTTGTTGCCCTGCTGTTGGTCTGCGGCGGCATAATCATCGTCAACAAACCCAAAAAGGCCTAGCGAGCTCACCTTTTTAGAGAGAGCCTTCACACACTTTAGCTTTATGGAATGCACTGGTTCTCGTTGATTTCGTACCGAGCCGCGGCGGCAGACGCTCGTCTTGCCGCACCGCGCCTGGACGTTATGGCCGGTGGCCCCCGCAAACGCAAAAAGGGCGCACGACCATCGCAACGGTCGTGCGCCTTTTTTCTAGCGTATCTGGACGCCGGCTTTCTTTTTATCGGCCTTGACGCGGTAGAGCTCCGCATCGGCAGCGCGAAGCAAGTCTTGCCAGGTATCGACACTATCACCGACCCGTGCATAGCCGATGGACATCCGCAATGCATACGGCACCTCGGCATGCGCGAGCTCGTCGTTGATTGTCGCGCACAGATGCATGATATCCTGTTCCGCCGCTGCCTTTTGGAGCACCACGAACTCATCGCCACCATAACGCGCGATAAAGCCACCAGACGCCGAGCAGACATCCTTGAGCGCCGTCGCAACAACCTGAAGAGCATGGTCGCCCTCCACATGTCCATAGCGATCGTTAATCTGCTTAAAGCCGTCAGCGTCCATCATAAGCAGATATACATCTTCGGCCTGATCCACATTTGAAAAGAGCGACAGCATATAGGTCTCAAAACGGTTGCGGTTGTTGAGTCCAGTCAACGGGTCAGTCGAGATCAGTTGCTCCTGGCAGATGATATAGAGCAGCAACATGCTAATCATTATGCCGACACAAAGGCCAGGCACCGAGTATACGATCTGAAAGGTACCGCCCACCAGGGCCGGAATGGCGAAAAATGCCAAGGTTCGATAGATAGCCTTCGTCTGCAGGCTCTCGACCCTACGAGATTGCACAAACGCATGCAGGGACGTATGTATAACGTAACAGTAGCTGACAATGGGCTGGATCATATAGGCAAAGCCGCGACGATACACGCCCTGCGAATCGATATAGAACAAGGCGTGCGTCCAGTAACTGGTAAAAGCCAGCACGACCACCAGAGCCGTAGGCAACGTTACAAGCACCACCCTATAGCGCGAGGTCACAAGGCGAGAGCCCTGCATCGTCTCGGAATAGATAAACCAAATGAGACACGCGATGGCAAAGAGCGAAAACGAAACCGCGTTGGAAATCCAGTTGGCAGCAATACCCAACGTGCCGTCCGCACCATCCGAAAGCGTCCAGATCATATCGAATAATATGTACGCGGCAGAGGTGTAGCCAAGCATGCTAAACAATAGCTGCAGGGTGCTCGAGAACAAGGAGCGACGACTTCGCGCGGCAAGCCCGATAAGAACAATCATGCATAGCAGGAATATCTCAATCTTGAGTGCCTTAACCACTAGACGCCATCCCTTCAATATCCGAATGGTCAGAATCGCCCAATTCGAATCAGGGCAATAAACACCCCTTTACTCCGCAGGGGTAAAGGGAATCATAGCAAAGCGCCCGAACATCACTGCAAAACAGTTTCTGTTCGGGCGCTCGGACGGCGCGAATTGCACGCCGGAATCAATTATCGGTAACGGCCGTTACTCGCCGTCGATGTCGGTCGCGACGGCCTCCTCAATAGCCTCGACGCCTTCGACCGACAGATCCTCTTTGCCGTGGCAGAACTTCTTATCGACCCAGCCGGTCAGAATCGGGGCCATGATTGCCGTGATGATGACGGCAGTGGCGATCTGCGCATACGCGGTGGGCGCAAGCTCGGCATAGCGCGGAGCGACCTCGGCGAGGGCGACTGGCGTGGTCATGGCCGTGCCGGCAATGGTGGAGCATGCCACAGCCGCCTTACCGTTGCCGCCACACAGGCGCTCGAAGGCAAAGGTAATGGGACCGACGATAAAGAGCGTGATGAGGCCCAGCAGGATGCCCGAAATACCGCCGGTGATAAAGCTCGAAAGGCTCATGGACGCACCGAGCTGAAAACCGATGACGGCAATCGCGGGATTGGCGCCGGGGACCAGCAAGTTCTTGATAAACGGGAACAAGTTACCCAGAACCATGCCGATAACAAGCGGCAGGATGGATCCGATGATGGTGCCAATGGGAATGTTGGCGAGACCCGAGACACCGAGGATGATCATCGTGACGGCGGGACCGGCCGTAAAGAACAGGATACCGACGGCGCCCTGCTCGGACTCATCGCCGAACTCGCCCATGATGCCCGTATAGAGCGCCATGTTGCAAAACGTGATGCCGCCGATGATAGACACGGAGCTCAGACCCAGGAAGTTGTCGTTAAAGAAATATGCCACGCCCAGGCCGAGAGCCGCTGCGACGACCAGCTTGGGGATCAGCACGACGATGCCGGTCTTGATGGCGCCCGGCGTGGACTTAAAGCTGATGCCGGCGCCCACAAACAGCAGGATCGCGGCGACGATGGTATTGGAGCCACCGCGGCAGGCAGCCGTAAAGAAGCCGCCGATCTCAAAAACCTGCGGGCAGAAGGTATTGAGCAAAAGACCGACGATCATCGGATAGATCATGATGTCGCCCGGGATGCGCGGGACCTTGAATTTCTTTTGCTCGTTGGCGGTTGTTTCCTGTGCCATGAAACCCCCATTTCCGTTGACGGGACACAAAAGGCCACGTCACACTTTGCTACAGTAAAGTCTGAACATGGTACCAGAAGAAGCAGACCGACTCGGTGAGAAATTCAATTAACCGGACAGAAGCAGGGTGAGCGAGGGGGGGGATAACCCGTTCGCAGCCCTATATAAGGCTCAAGACGATATAGAACACGATTCCCGAGACGCAGCACCACAGCATCGACTTTGTCTTGATTGCCACCGCCACGACACCGGCGGCCGCAATCCAGGGAACCAGGCCCGGCCAGACACCGGCATCGAATGCGCCGGGGTTCATCAAGTCGTTGGCGACCAGCGCCGCAAAGGCAGCGGGCGGAATATAACCCAAGGCCTCGGTAACGCGGGACGGCAGCGTTCTCCCGCGCAAGGCAAACGCCGGGGCAATGCGGAAAAATGCGATGGCCGCCCACGACGACAGCCACAGAACCAAAAACTCATTAACGGGCATCGCGAGCGGCCCTTCCTTCGGCGAGAGCATCGCACGCAAGCGCCGCGGCAACGCCGACGAGTACGCTTGCCGGCACGGCGATATTCGTCCACCCCAAGAACTTGCATATGGCAACGGGCACCGCAGCCAAAACGGCAGCTACGACATTGCCGCGCGACAGTCGCTGCGAAATAGGTAAGCATCACCGGCCAGACGGTTTTAACGATCCTAAGGACCATGCCACTCCCATTCTGGTAAGTCGTCTGCAGCGCGCCTCGCAACGCAGCAGAAATATCAACCGGTGGCAATAAAGTTCGCCTACAATTGCCACCGGATCGAAAGACACAATTTTTAGGAAGTCATTATGACAGCTATCGATCGAGACCGGGCGCGCGCGGCCTTCAAAAGCTACACCGATGCCTACGACGCCACCAACCCACGCATCGCGCTCAAAATCGAGCATACGTACCACGTGGCCGAGGCATGCGATGCCGTAGCGCGCGAGCAGGGCTGGTCGTCAGAAGATATTGACCTGGCATGGCTTTGCGGCCTGCTACACGATATGGGCCGCTTTGAGCAACTGCGGCGCTGGGACACCTTTAAGGACGCCGAGAGCATGAGCCATGCGGCGCTGGGCATCGAGGTCCTCTTTGGCGAGAATCCCGCCGATGCACCCGCCGTAACGAGCATCCGCGACTTTATCGATGACCCGGCAGAAGATGAGCTCATCCGAGCGAGCATTGCCTATCACAGCGATTTCCGTCTACCCGCGCAGCTCGACGAGCGCACGCGAAGCTTCTGCGATATCGTGCGCGATGGCGACAAAATCGACATTATGCGCACCATCGCCGACAGCACCGTCGACACCATCCTCAAGGTAGACGAGAAGACATTTCTCGGCAGCCGCTTCTCGTCGCCAACACTTGTTGCCTTTGACGAGCACCGCTGCGTCGCACGCGACGAACGCGACGAGGCCGCGGACTACCTGGTGGGACTCATCTGCTTTATGTTTGAGCTCGTCTATCCAGCGAGCCGCGCGCTGGCGCGCGAGCAGGGCGATATCTACCGCCTGCTCGACGCGCCCTTTGGCATTACGCGCCCCTTTACCGATCCCGCCACGCAAGCGACCTGGGAACGCCTAAAGGACGAGATGCGCGACTGGCTGGCGCGCGCCTAGCACTCAAGCTGGGCCAGCAGCTCCTCGACGACCTCGATGGCATCACCGACAACCTTGTACTGGGCAGCACCAAAGATGGGAGCATCCGGGTCCTCGTTGATGGCGATAATGCACTCCGCCCCACCGATGCCGGCAAGATGCTGGATGGCGCCCGAAACACCGATACTCACGAGAAGCTTGGGTGAAACCGATACGCCCGTCTGGCCAATCTGATGGCGATACTCCAACCAGCCGGCTTCCACGACAGGTCGCGTGCAGCCAAGCTCGGCTCCCAGGGCCTCGGCGAGCCTTCGCATCAGCGGCAGGTTTTTCTTGGAACCAATGCCGCGACCCACCACGACCAGGCGCTCGGCATCGGCGATCGAAGCCTGTTGTCCCCACTCCTCGGCGGGAATCGAGATCTCGACACGAGCCTTAGCATCATCCGCAAGTGATATCTGGGTGATCGTGCCGGAGCGGCCGTAGTCAAACTCGGGCGCCTTAAAGATGCCGGGACGCACCGTTGCCATCTGGGGACGATGATTGGGGCAGATAATGGTGGCCATCAAGTTGCCGCCAAACGCCGGACGCGTCTGTTGCAGCAGCCCCGTCTCCGTATCCATCGAAAGCACCGTGCAGTCAGCCGTAAGGCCCGTCTGCAAGCGCACGGCCACACCGGGCGCCAACTCACGGCCAAAGGCGGTCGCACCGTACAGAATGGCTTCGGGCTTGCGCTCTGCCACCAAATCGCAGATCAGCCGGGCGTAGACCTCCGCATCGTTCTGGCGCAGACGCTCGTCGCGACAGACCAGGACCTCGTCCGCACCGGCGCAAACCAGATGCTCCAGGGCTCCGAGCGAGCCCTCAGGGCCCATACCGACCAGCGCCACCAGACGGCAGCCGCGAGCATCGGCAAGCTCGCGGCCCTTGCCCATGAGCTCGTAGGCCACGGGAGCCACGGCGTCGTGTTCGTCAGTCTGCACGAAGACCCAAATGTCTCGATATGCATCAAAGTCCACCGCACCAGCGGCCTCGTCGCGCTCAATCGAGATGGCGTTGACGGGGCAGGCGTCGACGCACCCGCCGCACAGGATACAGCCGTCGGTTACGTGGGCGCAGCGATTGGGGCGCTCGCCCTCCACCACAATGCCGCCCGAGGCACAGGCGCGAACGCAGCGACCGCAGCCGATACAAGCTTCGCTATCGATAATCAGCCCGCTCATCTATGCCATCCCCTCGATAATCTTGGCAAGTTTTACCGCCTGCTCGGACACTGTGCCTTCAACGGCCTCGCACGTTTGGTCACGGTCGGGCACAAACGAGCGCACGACCTGCGTCGGTGATCCAGCAAGGCCGCAACGCGCGGGGTCGGCATTTACGTCGGCAGCGCTAGCCACGCGCACGTCTGCATCCTCGGCCGCGCGAATACCGGCAATACTCGGCATGCGCAGCTGGCCAATCTCCTTGGCAGTCGTCATCGCACACGGCATCTCCAGGTACACCGTCTCCTCGCCGGCATCGCAGCCGTGGACGAGCGCCAGCGAACCACACGTCGTAAAGCCCGCGCTCTGCACACAGCTCACGTCGGTCACGCAGGGGATCTCAAAGGCGCCGGCAAGCTCGGGGCCGATTTGGGCCGTATCGCCGTCCACTGCCATCTTGCCGCAGATGAGCAGGTCGAAGTCCTCGTCGAGCGCTTCGATGCCGCACTTGAGGGCGTAGGCGGTCGCCAGGGTATCGGCACCTGCAAAGGCTCGGTCGGTCAGCAGCAGAGCGTCGTCGGCACCGCGGGCGATGCAGTCGCGCAGCAGCGATTCGGTCGCGGGGATGCCCATCGACACCACCGTCACGCGCACGTCCATGCCAAAGCCGATAAAGTCGTCTTTCAGCGCCAGCGCGCATTCCAAAGCGCTCGCATCAAAGGGATTAATGACCGCTTGCTTGCCATCGCGCACGATGGTATTGGTCTTGGGGTCCATCTTGACCTCGGTGCTGCCCGGCACGGCCTTGACGCACACCACCATATGGAAATCGCTCATCTTCACGCGCCCCCTTTCTGGACGAGCTCATCCAAGAGCTTCTCCGAAAACAGGTTGCCGCGACCCAGCTGCCCGTCGGGATCGAGCTGGAGCTTGAGCCGCGCCGACTCGACCATGGCCTCGTGACCGTACATCGTCTCTAAGAAGCCCGCCTTGATCTTGCCGACGCCGTGCTCGGCAGAAACGGCACCGCCCATGGCCGTGACCTCGGAAGCCCACTGGGCAAAGAGTTCTCCACCGCGACGGTAGTCTTGCGCATCGCGCGGCAAAATGTTCACATGCAGATGGTTGTTACCGATGTGCCCCCAGGCGGCAGATTCAAGCCCACTTTCGGCCAGCGTGCGCCGATAAAGGGCGATGACATCGCCCAAGCGTGCGTTGGGCACCGACATGTCAGAGCCCAGTTTGGTGATGGTGGGATCCGTGCGGCGACGCTCGTCGATGAGCATGTTGACGCTCTCGGGGACCGCATGGCGGAAGAACCGCTGGCACTCGCGATCGACCTCGGTGCGCGCGACCCATGTCGCATCGTCACTGCCGCCCGCAAGCTCCAGTACCCACCCCAAGTGATACAGCTCCTCAGTCGCCTGAACTTCGTCGTCGCAGTCGAACTCCACGTAGACACAGACCTTGGCGTCTTTATCGAGCGCCGGCAGCGAGGCGAACGCGGTCGACTGCTCACGCTGACGACGTAGAATATCCAGGGCGCCAGCGTCGAAGTACTCGATGGCAGCCGCGTGGGACAGGACGGGGCGCACGGAATCGGTAAAGGACACGGCCTTGTCTTCGCCATCGAAAAAGCAGCTCACGCCCCAAACGACCGCAGGCGCCGACTGCAGGGCAATCTCGAGCTCGGTGATAACGCCGAGCGTGCCGCAAGCACCGATAAAGAGGTCGATGGCGTCCATTTCGTCCGCAACGAAATAGCCTGAGGCATTTTTTGTCTTAGGCATGGTGTAGTCAGGAAGATCGAGCTCGAGTGCACGGCCCGCTGCCGTCACGAGCGACAGGTGGCGGCCCTGGGCAAAAGCCTCGCCGCGCTGGAGCTCAAGCAAATCGCCATCAGCCAGCGCGACGTGGAGTCCCGTGATATGCGGGCGCATGGGGCCGTAAGCGTAGCTGCGGGCGCCAGAGGCGTTGCATGCCGCCATGCCGCCCAGACAGGCAGATGCCTCGGTGGGATCGGTGGGAAAGAACTGCTCGGGGGCCTCTTGGAACTCCTCGTAGGCCTCAAGCGATGCCTGGTCCCAACCAGCAGTCGGCAGCACCTTCTTGCTCAGCTGCTTGCGCAGCTCCGAGAGCACAACGCCCGGCTCCACGCGCAGCAGAAATTGGCCTTGTTCATCGCGGCGAAGGCCCAAGTAGCGATTCATACGGGAAGTATTGAGGATATGCCCGCCGTGGGGCACGGCACCGGCGGCAAGGCCGGTTCGGGCGCCCTGAACCGTTACCGGGACACGCTCGGCATGGAGCTTTTCCAAAATGGCACGGAGCTCGTCTTCCGTTGTCGGAAACGAGATGCTCGAGGCCTCGCCCGATGCGCGAGACTCATCGCGACCATACTCTTCGAACTCGTCGGTGAAGGGTTTGATGGTTGCAGACACGCGAACTCCCCCTTTAGCTAACTACAGTGTTTGCAGGGAGATGTTACCGCATCGTTTCGTCGACGTGTTCGAGACCGTCTCCATAATTGGCGATTTTTACGTTCGTGCAATTCGGCGAGCGGCTTGATTTCCTCGGCAGACGATGCTTTTGACACTTATGGCCCCGCCGTCGCCGGCCGCGCGATTGGCGCTCGAAAAAAGTTGGAGTATTTTTTGCCGCCTTTTACCTGCGGAGACGCTAATCCGTCAAGCATTTGGTCAGAAATTGGTCAAGTAGCGGCTGATACGGTCGGCGTCGACAGCCAAAACCGATAGAAGTTTTGGCCCAGAAGCAGGGAGGTTCCCATGGCATATTACTGGCCCCAGTACGGCATCGCCATCGAAGTCGACGACGATCCCCATCTCCTACCTTTCGACGAAGAGGCATTCCCCGACACGACGGTCTACCACGTTACCACCGATGTGATCTGCGACCCCGAGTCGTTCTCGGCGCTCGCCCACCACATCGCGCATATCCACGACATCGAGCTCCCTCCCAACTTCGACGAGCTCGTCTACTCGCGCCGTCTGATGCTTCACATGCTCTTTGGAGCGGACCCGTCCACCTTTGCGCGCGTCTATACCACCAAGGATGCCGCATGAGCGCGAAGAGGCCACCCCACTTTGTAGGCCTGGGTCGTCGCAAGAAGCTCATCGTTGCCTGTTTGGCCATCGTCTGCGCCCTTGTCGCCGTAGGACTATACGCTTGGCAGTCGCAGCCCGTACCCGAGGCGGGCGCTTCGGTTACGACGGCCGAGGGCAAAACGCGTCAGGAAATCCAAGATGAGCTCGACGCTATCGTCCGCGACAACATGATGACGATTTCGGTCGCGCCGGTCGCTCAGCTGCAGGAGGACGGCAAGCTGCGCGTCAACGTGCAAAACGTCCAAGACAATAAATTTCCCCAGCGATTCCGCGTCATCCAAAACGACGAGACCATGTACGAATCCGGTGTGGTCGAGACCGGCAAGACAATCGAGACGTGCCCCGCCGGCGACATCAAAGAAGGCGAGGCGTACATCGAGATCCAGGCACTCGATGCCAAGACCCTCGACAGCCACGGCAATCCGACACGTGTCAAGGTGCGGGTTGAGCAAGCCGAGAACTAGCTTTTCCGGCCGACGCGGCACCGCACGCAATTCACCAGCATTCGTCCAATCATCGCGGGGACGGCCCGCGGCGAATAGAAAGGAACGACCATGGACATCACCAGGAACATGAACGGAGCCAGAGCGCTCGTCGTGGGCGCAGGGCTCGCGCTCGCGCTCGCAATGGGCGCTGCCCCGACGCCAGCTATGGCGGCCGGGCGCGTTGGAACCACGAAAGTAATGGTCAGGACCGAGATCGACAACGTTGAGTTCAAAGTTCCGACGGTTATTCCCTTCGTCGCCAAGGCCGACGGCACGCTTCAGGGCCCCTCAGAAGACGCGACCACCATCGACAATCATTCGGCCTACGGCATCCATGTCACCAACATGAAGATCGACGCCATGAACACCTGGACCATTGCCGCCGACGCCAAGGCCGGAACCGCGCAGAACTCCATCGACTTTAAGGTCGGCCCCGACGGCGCACTCCAGAACGCCAGCGCCGCAATGCAGGGGACGGGCCTCGATCTTTCCAAGAACGCAGCCTTCGACATGGGCTACCAGGGCATTGCCGGCGGCAAGGACAAAATTAAGCTCAAGACAAGCGGAAACGTCGCCCGCGTCACGCGCGACATCTTCCGCGTAACCGGCGAAGGCGATCAGGTTGCAACGATCACCTGGACGGTCGAGCCCGGTGCGCACACGGCATAAGGCTGTCGCCCTGGCCGCCGCCGTCAGCATCCTAGCGTTTGGGCCAGCCATGGCCTTTGCCCAGCAAGAACAGGCGCAGGCCGCCACGCAAGTGACGGTCGACCTCTCGGAGCTCGACCGCGGCGACCGCGAGGAACCGTTGGCGCAGACAGGCGACAAACGATGGCTCTTGGCAGCAGGCGCCGCAGCAGCAGGCGCGGGAACCGCCGGCCTCGGTCTGCACATCAAACGCAGCCAGAAACAAAACACGGACAGGCCGCACTAAATTAGCTAAGGAGACCCCATGGCATCGAAGAACCTTTTGCCCGTCGTCGCACTTTGCGGCGCGCTCGCAACCGGAACGCCTGTCGCCGCTTGGGCGACTCCCGTCATGGCGGACTCCTTACCAGCAGTCCTAAGTTCCGCCCCAAATCCGTCGAGTACCATTGCGTGCGAGCGTTTTTCGATCGCACAGGCCGCGATCTCAACCTCGGGATGCCTTCGTCGTAATACGGACGGCTCGATAGTCGTGGATATCAAGCGTTCGAACAAGGCAAACGGCTCCCAGGCGGGGTGCGCCGTCTGCACGTGGCGCTCGGTTGTGCTCGATGCGGATGGCGATCCATGCAATTTAGAGCTGCGCATCGACATCGCTTCGGTCGATGACTCGGCGAACGGAGCGAAGGTCGCCTTCGACGGTACGTTTTTTGAGAAAGGAGGCGGTATATGTCTGGGCTGCGCCGCCGCGAATGCAGATGATGCGCAGCCCACCCTCTCATTCACGACATCGTTGCGGCTGACCAAAGCCGGTACCGATGCCATCGCGGCGGGAGAAGCGTCCCTGCTGTTCTACGCCGTCGGCACCAAAGACACAGACGCTCATTTCGAGAAGCCAGCCGGATCACTCAGCCTTACACGAGGGATAGAGGCAGGCCCTATTGAAATCGATGCCCACGCGCAAAGCAGGCAACGCATTCTTGCCGACCCGGCGCTTCTCGAAATGGAGTGGAACGGATCCGGAGCCATCGGAATTCTTCCTTCCGCGCTTGACGCCAAGACGCTCCCCTCAAACGACGAACCCATCAACGCAACCATACAAGAAGAGAGCGCGGACAAAGAAGCAGGTGCGGGCGACACGCCGTCGCCGACAAACAGCGTCCCAGCTTCTTTCGAAGCACCGAATGGGCCCGCTGCCGATTCAAACGATCCCGAGCTCGCAGACAGTCTGGGGCTTGCTGATCCTCAAGAGATCGATGAAGGTAACTGCTGCGTGCTTGCCGCGCTCGACCACACAGAGGTCATCGACGCTGCGAACATCGAAGTTGCCGCCGCCAATCAGCCCGTCCGCAAGTCGGCCATCATCGCATTTCCTGAATCCATCGAAGTCGTCTTTTTGCCATCGGGCGAGGTCGTGGCCCCAACACTGCTCACCTTGTTGGGCGCCAAGAATACTAGAAACGAAATTAAAAAGGTCACGGTTGTCGACCCTGCAACGACCGCCAAGCTGCGTCTATACGCCGTTGCTCCAGACGGAGGCAAGACCTTGGAATTCGATGGCGACACACTCCTAGCCTGGCGACGTCTGGACATTATGCAAGACGTCTCGTATCAGATCGAACTCGAAGGGTTTGATCGTGCCCGCGATGCCAATATCATCGCCGCGGCTATTGAATTCCCGCAGCGGCTTATGACACTGCGCTTTGAATACTATCCCTATGTCCCGACAACCACCTGAGGCTTAAATGCTGCGCACCATCCCTAATACCACTTATATAACGTATTAGATGAGTCGCGATGTGCCTCGCATTTCGTTCTGCTACGATTGCCACGTTGGCATCAATACAGGAGGGCTCATGCCGGGCTTGGGAACAATCATCAACGTTGTGCTTTTAGTTGCGGGCGGTCTTTTGGGATTAGTGGGCGGCCGCTTCATTACACCGCGCATCCAAGACACGCTCATGAAAGCATCGGGGCTGTGCGTCCTGTTTATCGGCCTGGGCGGCACCATGCAAAAGATGCTCATCATCGATGGGAAGGCACTGGCGACCACTGGTACCACCATGCTCATTGTCTCGTTCGCCCTCGGCTCGCTCATCGGCGAGGCCATCAACTTGGAGGCCGCCATTGAAAACCTTGGCGAATGGCTCAAGCGCAAAACCGGCAGCGAGGGCGATAACGAGTTCACCAACGCTTTTGTCTCGACTTCACTCACCGTGTGTATCGGCGCCATGGCCATTGTGGGATCGATCCAGGACGGCCTGCTCGGCGACTGGTCCACGCTTGCCCTCAAGGGCGCGCTGGACTGCATCATCGTCTGCACCATGACGGCGTCGCTTGGCCGCGGCTGCATTTTCTCCGCCCTGCCCGTCGCCGTGTTCCAGGGGACGATCACGCTGTTTGCCGGCGCACTCTCCCCCATCATGACTACGGCAGCCCTCGACAGCCTTTCGCTCGTAGGCTCCATGCTCATCTTCTGCGTCGGCGTCAACCTCATCCGTCCTCAGACCTTCCGCACGGCCAATATGCTCCCCTCCGTCGTCATCGCCGTCATCTACGCCCTCCTGTTCTAAATCTATCTACGCAGCAGCATCTCGAACACCTGTTTGATGCTGTGCTATGATATGAGGTCACCGAAGCTGCGTTAGGAGAGGAGAGACGGTGGCCGACCAGGACATCAAGATGCTCATCGAGCGCATTATGGCCGAGGCCCGGACCCATCAGTCTGCTCGCTTCTCAAACGAAGTCTATGCTGACGAGCCGATTCTCAAAACCGGTCGTCAGATGCAGAATTTCCTTCCCGACCAGTACCGCAAGATGCGCGAGATATCGCGCTGGCAGGATGACCCCAAAGGCGGCGCAGGTCGCTGGCTTTCGGAAGCCGAGCTTTTCTACCGCCAGGGCCTGCTGATGGCCGACTTTGAGGACGACTGTCCCTACAACGGCACCTTTAAGTCGTACTTTCCCACCTACAACGCCATGAGCGACCGGCAGTTGCGCGGCTACTTTACCTGGCGTGCCCAAGTGCGCCGCGGAACCGTCGAGGAAACGTCTACGTCCTTTGCCTTTCTGTATCTCTATGAGCTGATTTGCGGCATTGGCGTAGATGACCCGCTCGATGGTTTTAACAAGATCAAGGCTTTTTGGGATGTCTATCGCGCCTTCGAGCCCGGCCTCGACCGATTTGCACGCGTGTGGCTGCAGGATTACGCCGTGTTCCACGGGCTCGACCCCAAGCTGCTTCGTGACTCTAAAACCGTCATGTTCGATAACGCCCTTATCGAGCTGCGGCGCGCGGCACGAGACCTTGTACCAGCACCGGCACCGTCAGGCCAGACCCCTAAGCGTCGCAAAACCTCCGAACCCACGCTCCCCCTTCCGCCCGATGAGGTGCGCGAGGAGCGACTCATGGCCGCCATCAACGCCCTCTCCACGTACAACCTAAGTAACTCGCGGCTCGACCGCAGCCACCACCGCGATCTGCGCCACGTGGCGTGCGCCGTGTATGTCCGTATGGCGCGCTACTATGACACGCACCGAAAGACCGGCATCGTGGCGAGCTTATTTGGGGAGGAGACGGCCATGCCCTACACCATGTTTGCCTCGGCCGTATTCTTTGCGCCCGAGCGCCACGAGCACTGCGAATACCGCCTGGATCCCATCCATATCTACCGTTGCCAAAACGGCTTTTGGGAATGCATGCGTATCCATGGCAGTAGGCAAAAGAGCAGCAAGCTCGGTGAAATGATGCGCGCCTGCGACCAACGCCTGCGCCTGGCGCTGGACCCCGCCCATCCCCTTAAGGAAGAAAAGGTCCCCAAATATCTGGCCAAGATTATCGATGACGAGATTGTGGCATGGCTTTCGTGGGACGCCGCACACCAGCCCGTCAAGATCGATATCGATCTGAGTCAGCTGGGGCACATTCGAAGCGCCGCCGCGCAAACGCGTGAAGCGCTTTTGATCGATGAAGAGCGCGAGGACGGCGCACCTGTGGAAGCCGAGGCAGCGGACTCAGGGCAACCGGAAGCCGAGCCCGTAGCCGACGCGATTGTCGAGGCGGTCGCGGCACCCATTCGGCAGGACGAGACCGACGAGCCAACCATATCCACCGAACAGTTTGGTGTCGTGGCACCGCTTCTCGCGCCGACGCCCGCGTTCGCAGCCGTTGCGCCCGCTGACGCCACGAACGAACTCACGCCTGCCGCAGACGCCTATCTCCGCGCACTGCTCGAGCACAACGCAGTACAGGCGGAATCGGCGGTAGTGCAATCGGGGCAGAGCGAGGACATGCTCGTCGACAGCATCAACGAGGCGCTCTTTGACCTGGTGGGCGACACCGTAATTGAATTTAGCGCGGCAGGGCCGCAGATTATCGAGGATTACGAAGCAGACGTGAGAGGATACCTAGACCATGAGTGATACCACATCCGCAGCGCCCCGCGTACCCAAACGCGTCGCTGCCGTTATCCTAAACTCGCTCAAGGGCGGCGTGGTCCCGCGCATCGGCCTTCCCTACATCACCGTAGGGCGCGAGGTCGAGATCCGCGCCCTGCTCACCGATCTGAGTCTCATCGCCGACGGTGGCGCGAGCTTCCGCTTTCTGGTCGGTCGTTACGGCGCCGGCAAGAGCTTTTTGCTCCAGACCATCCGCACGCACGCCATGGGCGAGGGATTCGTCGTCGCTGATGCCGACCTGTCGCCCGAGCGCCGCCTGCAAGGCGGTCAGGGGCAGGGCCTTGCCACCTACCGCGAGCTCATCCGCAACATATCGACCAAGACGCGCCCCGAGGGCGGTGCGCTCAACCTGATTCTCGATCGCTGGGTCGCCTCGTGCGCGGACGCCGATGAGTCGGCTATCAATGCCCAACTCGCTCCGCTCGAGGAGATGGTCCACGGCTTCGACTTTGCCCGCATGCTCCGCCGCTATCGCACGGCCGTATCCGAGGGCGACGAAGAGGCCATGAGCCGCGTGACCAAATGGATCCGCGGCGAATACCGCACCAAGAGCGAGGCTCGCACCGAACTGGGCTCCTCGACCATCATCAGCGATGACGACTGGTACGACTACGTTAAGCTCATTGCACGCTTTTTGGTCTGCAGCGGCTACAAGGGCATGCTGGTGCTCATCGACGAGCTCGTGAATCTGTATAAGATTCCCAACGCCATCACACGCCAATACAACTACGAGAAAATCCTGACCATGTACAACGACACACTCCAGGGCAAGGCGCAGTACCTGGGCATGATCATGGGCGGCACGCCAACCTCCATCGAAGACCGCCGCCGTGGCGTGTTCTCCTACGAAGCCCTGCGCAGCCGACTCGCTCAAGGCCGCTTTGCACGCGAGGATCTTAAGGACATGCTCGCGCCCATCATCCGCCTGCAGCCACTCACCTACGAGGAGTTGCTGGTGCTGATCGAAAAACTCATGCAGATCCATGCCGGATACTTTGGCTGGACGCCCACGCTTACCGAGAACGACTTGGTTGACTTCCTCAAGATTGAGTTTGGCCGCGTGGGAGCCGACACGCATCTAACGCCGCGTGAAGTCATTCGTGACTTTATCGAGCTGCTCGACATCCTATGCCAGAACCCCGACGCCAACGTAGCCGAGCTGCTGCAAAGCGTCGGCGGTGACGCGCTGGCGCCAGCAACCGCAACAGGCGACACCGATACCGCAGGCGGCGACCGTAACTTCGCCGAATTCACCATCTAACCTGCCAAAAAGGGACAGGTTTATTTTGGCAGGTTTTATCTGGGCAAACGTCGAGGCATTAATGCAGCAAGCCACTGCTCACCGCGTTGAGAGATTCGTTTTTGAAAGGAGGCCCCGTGAACGCCTTTGACCGCTACGCCCCGTTTATCCAAGACTTCATCTACTCCCACAATTGGGAGAGCCTGCGCTCCATCCAGGTTGCGGCGGCAGACGCCATCTTCAACACGAAAGACAATGTGCTCCTGACGGCATCCACGGCTTCCGGCAAAACCGAGGCGGCCTTCTTTCCCATCCTGACCGAGTTTTGGGAGAACCCGCCCGCAAGCGTGGGCGCCCTCTACATTGGCCCCCTCAAGGCGCTCATCAACGACCAATTCGTCCGCCTCAACGACCTGTGCGAAGAAGCCGATATCCCCGTCTGGCACTGGCATGGCGATGTCTCACAATCACACAAGGCCAAACTCATCAAAAAGCCGAGCGGTATCCTACAGATTACGCCCGAATCGCTCGAGGCGCTCCTGATCCATAAGCACATGGCGATCCCTCGTATGTTTTGCGACCTGCGCTATGTGGTTATCGACGAGGTCCATTCGCTCATGCGCGGCGACCGTGGCGGGCAGACGCTCTGCCTTATCGAGCGACTCTCACGCATGGCCGGCGCGCAGCCCCGCCGCATCGGTCTGTCGGCGACCATCGGCGACCCCGAGCGCACGGGCGCCTTTCTCTCGCAGGGAACGGGGCGTGACTGCGTTATCCCCCGTTTTGAGGAACCGCGCCGCGTGTGGCGCATCTCCATGGAGCACTTCTACAACTCGGGTCCCCAGGCTCAGCAGCGAGGATTCGAGGGCACAGGCCCACAAGAAGCCGAGGTGCTTGCTTGCGAGCGTATTGAGACGGCGGCGCCCGCGGCGCTGCCCGCATCCGGACAAGACATGAGCCACAGCGGACAGCTTACACAGAAGGAGCGCCGTCAACGTCGCGAGCAGGCGCGGGGCAAGGCCGCTCCCAAAGACCGTCGCACTTCCTCGGCCCCCGAGGGCGAAGTCGACATCCCGCGAGCGACCGAACAGGCACTCCTCAACCCCACCGACACGGCGCCAGACAACGCCGATCCCGGTATGGGATATATCTTTGAGCACACGCGCGGCCGAAAGTGCTTGGTCTTTGCCAACTCGCGCGAGGAGGCAGAGGCCGTGTGCTCCATGCTGCGCAGCTACTGCGAAAGTCGACACGAGCCCGACCGCTTTCTAATCCATCACGGCAATCTTTCGGCATCGCTGCGCGAGACGGCCGAGGAGCTCATGCGCGACGAGGAGCAGGCGCAGACAACCGTCACCACCTCTACGCTGGAGCTCGGTATCGATATCGGCCGCCTGGAGCGCGCCTTCCAGATTGACGCGCCGTTTACCGTCAGCTCCTTTTTGCAGCGCATGGGGCGCACAGGCCGTCGCGACCTTCCGCCCGAGATGTGGTTTGTCATGCGCGAGGAAGAACCCGAGCCGCGCACGATGATGCCCGAGACCATTCCGTGGAAGCTCCTGCAAGGCATCGCGCTCGTACAACTCTATCGCGAGGAAAAGTGGGTCGAACCGCCCGAGCTCGATCGACTCCCTTACAGCCTGCTCTATCACCAGACCATGTCGACCCTCGCCAGCACCGGAGAGCTCACGCCGGCCGAACTTGCCCAGCGCGTGCTCACGCTCAGCTATTTCCATCGCGTCTCGGCCGATGACTATCGCGTGCTGCTGCGTCACCTCATCAAGATCGACCACATCCAGGTCACCGAGGGCGGTGGGCTCATCGTGGGCCTCGCGGGCGAGCGCATCATCAACAACTTTAAGTTCTACGCCGTGTTCCAGGAAAACGAGGAGTTCACCGTTCGCAGCGAGTCGGCCGAGTTGGGCACGATCGTCAATCCCCCTCCGCCCGGTGAGCGCATCGCCATCGCCGGACACTGCTGGATTGTCGAGGAAGTGGACTGGAAGCGCCACACCGTCTTTGCCACGCAGGTCAAGGGCCGTGTGCCGGCCTACTTTGGCGACTGCCCCGGTGACATCAATACGCATGTGCTCGAGCGCATGCGCAAGGCGCTTAACGAGCACGCGGCATATCCGTACCTTATGGGTAACGCACGGGCCCGCTTGGCGCAGGCTCGCCATACGGCCGAGATTTCGGGCGCGGGGGCCAAGCCGCTCATTAACCTGGGCGGCGACACCTGGGTGCTCTTCCCCTGGCTGGGCAGCTACGCCTTTTTGGCGCTCGAGCGCATGCTCAAGATTAAATGCGCCGCGGAGCTTGGCCTTCGCGGACTCGACCCATCACGCCCGTACTTTATGCAGTTTAAGATGAAGGCCGACGAGGAGACGTTCTTTGAGGTACTCGCAGCCGAGGCCGAAAAGGACTTCGATCCCATCGAGCTCGTCTATCCCGGCGAGGTGCCTTATTTTGATCGCTACGACGAGTTTGTTCCCGAAGAGCTCGTGCGCAAGGGCTTCGCCGAAGGCGTGCTCGACATCGAGGGCATGAAGCAGCGCGTTCTCGGCTGGCGCGACCACGCCTAAGACCAGTCTTTTTGGGACGGGGAGACTTACTTGTCGTGAAGGACGGTGCCGAGAAAGTCGGTGTCGAAGGGCACGGCTTCGGCAAAGGCGTAGTTGCCGTCGCTGGCGATGAGCAGGTAGTTTTCCTCGCCGCCGAACTTCGCATCGCCACATGGGACCACCCAGGCGTGGGCGAATACCTCGAGTGCCGTGGCAGCGCAATCGCGCAGGAACGTCACATCGCTCCCCTCGCTTGCGCTCACGATATTGGCAACGTAGACGCCACCGAAATTTAGGCTGCCCCGCACCAAACGCAACGCTTCAACCGTCGCCAGCTCGCGTACGGGCTCGGCACCGCCAAAGCAATCGCTCACGACCACGTCGTAGCGACGATGGCCCACACTCGTCACACCCAGATACGAGCGAGCCTCAGCAGTAATCACCCGCAAGCGGTCGCCCACCGTGCGCTCCAGCTCGTCCAGATAGAACCAACGGCGCGCCAGGCGCGTAATCTCTCCGTCATACTCGATGACGTCCATGCGCAAGCCCTCGTGCGACATCAGCGCGAACTTGGGATAGGCAAACCCACCGCCGCCCAGCATCAGCATACGGTTGATACCGTGACCATAAGCGTCGCGCATCGCATCCTCGGCCTCAAACACGTCGTCAAACGCGCGATAGTACGCAAAGACGGGCTCCGCCCAGCGCTCGCCAACGTAACTCGCGCTTTGGTAGACGCCGCCTTGCACCAATACGCGGACTTCGTCACCGCTCTCGTCGTGCACGCGTTTCACACGCGCCAACCCATTGCGGGTTCGCGCAACTTGCAGACAGGCAGCACGAACAGCGACAGCGGCCGCACCAAGCGCCGCGGCTCCCAGAGCAACGCCGGCAACGACGCCGGCAGAAACACTCGGCTTGTTCATCTAGAGCTCCTTTTGCAGATAGAGTCCATGATCGTAAAAACCCAAATGGCGATAGTACTCGCGCGTACCAATCGCGCTGATCACGTTGACGCGCGCATAGCCGGCATCCCGGGCAATCTCGCACGCACGCTCTACGAGCAAACGCCCCAACCCGTGATGCTGCGCCGCCTGGCCCTGGTCGCCCACGCGTGCCGCCATGCCATACACGTGCACCTCGCGAATCATCGCCTCATCCGGCGTCGTCGGCAACTCGTCCGCATGCGCGGCAACAAACGAATGGTCGGGCAGCGACAACCGCAAAAAGCCCGCGATCTTGCCCTGCGGCGTCACCCACTGCAAAAAGCGCTCGTAAGTCACCGGCGTCTCATACGCCACTTCCTCATCAAGAGATAGCTCATCCAAGTCGGCACCCGCCGTGCTGATCTCGCGATAGCGAATCTCGCGCACCGTTGCACCGTAACCCCGAACAGCCAGGCGGTTCTCAACGAGTTGACGCAGGTTGGGTTTCTTGTTGCCCACCATAATGTCGTCGGAGCTAAAGTCGCGGATCATGCGACTGATACGGCAGAACGCCGGCGTCACCACGATGTCATCGGCCAGCACGTCGAGCAGCTCCTCCTCGGTATAGGGGCGCCACTCGCCGAGCTCGTAGCAGCCCACCAGACGCGAGCCCTCGATGAGCGCACACGGGTAGACCTTGACCTCGTCGGGCATAAAGGCCCCTTCGGTCATAAAGCGCTCGTAGTCGCGCTTGTCCCCCTCGGGCGTGGCGCCCAGCAGGTTAAGCATAAAATGCGCATGGATCTTAAAGCCAAACAATCGTGCAAGCGAAAACGCCCGCTCGATCTGAGCCACCGAAATGCGACGCTCGTTGATATCGAGCAGGTGCTGGTCGAGACTCTGGATACCCATCTGAATCTTGGTGCAGCCCAGGCGGCGGATGAGCGTGAGGGCCTGCGGCGTTACGGCATCGGGGCGCGTCTCGATAACGAGCCCCACCACACGATGCTTCGCCGTCTCGTTGATGCGCTGCTGGCGCTCGAGCTCTTCCATCGTTGTCGTTTGCCACTCGGCAACCTCGCCCCACGGCGTACCAGGGCCGTACAGACGACGCACCGCGCGGTTATAGCCGCCCACGGCAGCATCCACACGCTCCTGCTCGTCGGCAACACCGCTCGCAAGCTCGGCCTCGTCGGTCGCAATACCGGCAGCCCGATAGCGCTCGCGACGCTCCGCCACCACCGGCGGCAGCGCATCGGCGGGCGCGTCATCGAGCAGGCGCCCTGCCTCGGCACGGCTGATGCCCGGACGCGCCAACATGGGGTTGGCAGCCACGCCGGCGACGGCATCGTCATTGAGCGCACGGAAAAGCTCCGACATAAACCATGTCTGATAGCCTTCCGGATAGTCGCTCCAGGTACCGCCAAGCACAATGAGCTCGATCTTATCGGTCGCATGCCCCATCTGCGAAAGCGCCGTCAAACGGGCGCTCACCTGCAGATATGGATCGAAGCAATTTTGCTCCGCACGGGCGCACGCGGGCTCGGCATGCAGATAGCTTTTGGGCATACGCAGGTCGTTGGGGCAAAACAGGCAATCGCCCGAGCACGGCCACGGCTTGGTGATGACGGTAATGGTCGCCACGCCCGAAGCCGTTCGGCGCGGCTTCATACGCAGCACCTGCAGCAGTTGACGTTCCAGCTCGGCATCGACATTCCACGCAGCCCACCGAGCCGGCTCCTCACGTTTAACCCGCTGGTAGAACGGCAGCAGACGGCGCTTGGCCAAATCGCGCTTGTCGGCACCCTCGCGGCGCGCCTCGGCATGTATCAGTTTGACGAGTGCCTTGTCGTCCACGGTCTCGCCGCGACGCAGAGCCTCGAGTATGTTCAAGATAATCTGTTCCATGACCCCATTGTAAAG
>USOG01000005.1 GCA_900556365.1 uncultured Collinsella sp. | reverse complement strand
AGGACCTCGGGGGCGTTCGGTTAACTGCGGGAGCGTGCCGTCAGCTCAATGTGTTCGGTTGGGATCGGAAATCAACCTTGAAATAACCTTGTCATCGACCTGGATGTCGAAATACTCATCGAACGGGATGACCTTCACTCCGTCCGTAACAAAAAGGTCGCCAACCACGATGTCGATGTCCATACCGTTAATCGCCAAATGGACCCCGCTCCTGCTGCGACGATATGTGATGACCGCCGCAAGAATGGCTATCAGAATAAAAAGAACAACGAAAACGAAAAGTCTAAACAGACACCCCGAACCCTTCGGCAGCAGATCAATGAGAGACACGCCCACAACCGCCATAATCGTCGAAATTGCACCGATGATTGCCATCGACCATTTGGCGGACTTTTTCACAAGCGACCAAGTAGCTATATAAGCAATTTGTTTTAGCAAACCACATCTTCCATGAAAGCACTTAAATATAGAACGTATGATAGCCGTTTCTCGCGCAGCTAGTTGAGGCTTTTAGCTCTCGCAGCCAATTCATTATCATACATTTGCATTCGCATCTCTGGTCACGAACTCATACGCCCCACACACGCTGCTCTACCGCCCAGGACACCCCCACGGTCCTCGCCAATGCAAACCAAGGTCAAGAGCCATCGCCGCCTCGTTTATCAATATAGCAGCTTACAATCGTAACGAACGCTTGCGCGATTATACTAGCAATGAAATGAGCACCTCCTCCAGCAACACCAAGGAAAAGAGAGCACACATGAAACGATTAGACGAAGAGCCCACTTGCGAGATCGCCAGGGAATCACTAAAACACGACCAACTCGGTCGCCGCGAAATTGTCGCCCAATTTATCCATCTACTTTACAGCGTGAAGGGGCCCCTATTCTATTTTCATAGACGCCCCTTGGGGAACAGGCAAAACCTTCTTCGTCAAACAAATCATCGAAACCTTGCGCTTCGGAAACCCGCACATCGACGCAAATGCCCCATCGGACACATCGATCTTCGACAGCAATCTCATGACCAAGATGAGTGAAGATCCTTTTCTGCCAATATACTTCAATGCCTGGGAAAACGACCATTTCAACGACCCGATTGCCCCACTATTGGCAACCATAGCAACCATGGCCGACAAGAAAAAGGTCAATCAGGAGAGAAGCGTTTCCGATATCGCAGCAGGGGCAATAGACTGCGCTTTGTCTTTAACGGGGCTGAATGCAGGAAAGCTCCTCGAGGCAATTAGCGGTAACGATTTCCTTAACGCGTTCAGAAAGAGGCAGGAGCTGAGGGCGAAAACCGAGGAACTCGTGTCAGCGCTTCTGCCGGAAGTCACCAAAAGGGCCGTGCTCTTCATAGACGAGCTCGACAGGTGTCGGCCGGAATTCGCTATGCAGCTACTCGAGCAAACAAAGTCTCTTTTCCTTCAGGATAACATCGTGGTCGTTTATTCAACGGACAGAACGCAACTTGCCTACTCACTCCAAGGAGTCTATGGCCAGAATTACGACTGCCGGCGATACCTTCAACGCTTCTACGACTACCGATTCGATTTGCCCCGAATCAATCCAAATACGTACCTCGAAGCGAAACAGGCCAACATCCATAGCGGATACTTTTTCACGGAAATATGCCAACGGTTTATTGAGCAAAACAACGGAAGCCTTCGCGATTTCAACCGGTTCATCGACAAGCTCAACCAAGGTGTCATCTACATACTGACCGCCTTCGACAGGGAAGGAGACTGGTCAATCTCGTTCTCAAAGAATGCACTTTTGCCGACCTTCCTAACAATGGCGGAATATGAGCCCGAACAATGGGAGCTGGTCAAAACCGGAAAACGCTTCGACCATGTATTTGAGTTCGCAAAAGAGAACGATAAATTCATGGAGTATCTAGACCGCATCATACTGGGAGAGTGCAAATACTTCGAGAAAGGCGGTGAGCCAACTGATGACATTCGAAATAGATACATCGAAGACTTATGCGCGGAAATCTTCCTCGACAGCGATGATGACCCGAGGCTCAAACGAAGCAGAGAGATGCTTAGTATATGTGGCTCGCTCGACAAGAAGACGCTACGAACTTTGATATTTCCCAAGAACGTTATCGGGAAATAGGCGATTAGAAGTGCTTCGCACGAATTATCTGAATTCCGACGCGTATCTCCGGGGCCTCTTTGATTTGCATATGAGGTCAGCCACCATGTGCTCGATGATGCGCTTGGCGTGCTCCTTAGCGTTCCTCGTGCAGGAAGCCGAGGGAGCGGCCGCGTTCTTCCCGTATGCCTTCGCGATCGAATCCTCGGGATCGACCATCCGATAGGAAGGAAGGCAGCATGATATTGGAGTAGAATGACGATTAGATTCTAGGCGATTACACCAACAATCGGGACACCACCGCAAGGCGCCCGCGGTCATGAAAAATGGCGTCGCAACGAACGAATGGCATGCACAGCGCCTCCATGGCCTGCCCTAAACAAGAGAGGCCCCAGCCACCGCGTTGTGGCTGGGGCCTCTTATCGCCCTAAGGAAGTTCGCTAGTCGCGCTTGAAAAGGTCGCGCGTGTACACCTTGTCCGCCACGTCCGCGAGCTCGTCGCTCCAGCGGTTGGCGACGATCACGTCGCAGCCGGCCTTGAAGGCCTCCAGGTCGTGGGTCACCTCGGACCCGAAGAACTCCGGCGCGTCCAGCGTGGGCTCGTAGACCACCACGGGCACGCCCTTGGCCTTCACGCGCTTCATGACGCCCTGGATGGAACTCGCGCGGAAGTTGTCGGAGTTCGACTTCATCGTCAGGCGGTACACGCCCACGACCGGCTTCGGCTTGCCCTCGTACACGCGGTCCCACACCATCTGCAGCACCTCGTCGGCGACGAAGTCCTTGCGGGTGCGGTTGGCGTCCACGATGGCCTCGATCAGGTTCTGCGGCACGTCCCTGTAGTTGGCCAGCAGCTGCTTGGTGTCCTTGGGCAGGCAGTAGCCGCCGTAGCCGAAGCTGGGGTTGTTGTAGTGCGACCCGATGCGCGGCTCCAGGCACACGCCGTCGATGACGTCGCGTGTGTTGAGGCCGCGCACCTCGCAGTAGGTGTCGAGCTCGTTGAAGTAGGCAACGCGAAGCGCCAGGTAGGTGTTGGCGAAGAGCTTCACGGCCTCGGCCTCGGTGGTGCCCAGCACGAGTTCCGGGATACCGATAGTTCCGTCGGAGTTCACGCGCTCCAGCTCCGCGGGGTCCGCCCCTTGGGCAAGCAGGCGTGCGAAGCGCTCGGCAGCCGCGACGGCGTCAGCGTCCTCTTTCGGCGCGCCCACCACGATGCGAGACGGATGCAGGTTGTCATAGAGCGCCTTGCTCTCGCGCAGGAACTCAGGGCTGAAGAAGATCTTGCTGTCGCCCAGCCTCTCGCGTAGGCCCGCAGTGTAGCCGACGGGGATCGTGGACTTGATGACGATCCAGGCGTCCGGGTTCACCGAGCGCACGGCGGCGATGGCTGCCTCGACGGAGGAAGTGTCGAAGAAGTTCCTATCGGAGTCGTAGTTGGTGGGCGTGGCGATGACGGCGTAGTCGGCACCCGTGTAGGCATCGGCCACGTCGACGGTGGCGTGCAGGTCGAGCTCGCGCTCCCCCGCCTTTGCTTCCGCCAGGAATCGCTCAATCTCGTCGTCCTGGATGGGCGACTCGTAGTTGTTGATCTTCGCGACCTTCTCAGGCACGATGTCCAGCGCGTGAACTTCGTTGTGCTGCGAGAGCAGGACGGCGAGGGACAGGCCGACGTAGCCGGTACCGGCGACAGCGATCTTCATGTCATTCTCCAATTGTCAAAGAACAATAATTCGCATGAAAAATGGCCCCTGTTACAGGGCCATGATTTCCTAAATGTTGTAGTAGCGCTTATACCACTTGGCAAAGGCCCTCAGGCCGTCCTCGAGTGGCGTCGCGGGCTTGTAGCCCAGGTCGCGCTGGAGCGCCGTGGTATCGGCGTAGGTGACGGGCACGTCGCCCGGCTGCATGGGCACGAGCTGCTTGTGGGCCTCGAAGTCGTAGTCCGCAGGCAGCACGCCCTCCTCCACCAGCACGCGTTGCAGCGTGTCGACGAAGTCGAGTAGGTTCTCGGGATGAGAGTTGCCGATGTTGTAGACGCGGTGCGCGGCGAGGGGCAGCCCGTCCTCGCCCATCTTCACCTCGGGCGCGGCGTCCATTACGCGCCTCACGCCCTCTACGATGTCGTCGACGTAGGTGAAGTCGCGGCGGCAGTCGCCCATGTTGAAGATCTTGATGGTGTCGCCGCGGCGCAGCTTCTCGGTGAACCCGAAATAGGCCATATCGGGCCTGCCCATGGGGCCGTACACGGTGAAGAAGCGCAGGCCGGTGGCCGGGATGGAGTAGAGCTTGGAGTAAGCCGCGGCCATGAGCTCGTTGGACTTCTTGGTGGCGGCGTAGAGGGATACCGGCGAGTCGACGCGGTCCTCCTCGGAGAACGGAACTTTCTTGTTGCCGCCGTAAACGGAGCTTGAGCTAGCGTAGACCAGGTGCCTGACCGGGTGGTGGCGGCAGGTCTCGAGGATGTTGAAGAAGCCAACGAGGTTGCTCTCGAGGTAGGCGCGCGGGTTCTCGATGGAGTAGCGGACGCCCGCCTGGGCGGCAAGGTTCACCACGACGTCGAAGCAGTTCTCCGTGAACAGGCGCTCGATGAGGGCGGCGTCGCACAGGTCGCCGCGCACGAAGGTGAAGCGGCCGTCTGTGTCGGCCTCGGCCAGCATGTTCAGGCGCGCGTCCTTGATACCGGGGTCGTAGTAGCTGTTGAGGTTGTCGAGGCCGATGATCACGTCGTCAGATTCATCGAGCAATCTCTTGACAAGGAACGCGCCGATAAAACCGGCGGCTCCGGTAACGAGCACTTTTCTAGTTTTCATATAATCTCTTTCATTAGGTAGGTTAGAAATCTAAATTTGCACCTTGCGGTTAATATATCCACCCGTTGCGTTATCTCGAGAAATCACGCGACAAGGATTACCTAGCACAATCGAGTGGCTAGGAACGTCGCAGTTCACGTACGCCCCAGGGGCAATAAGGACATCGTTTCCCACCGAGATTCTGCCGACCAAGGTCGCATTGACGCCTATCCAGACGCAATCCCCAATTACCGGGGCGCCCTTGCGTTTCCCGCGGTTCTCCTGGCCGATGGTCACACCCTTATGCAGGTTGCAATTCGAGCCGATGATGGCAGCCGGGTTCACCGTGATATTGTATGCGTGGCCCAGATAAAGGCCTGGTCCGATATCACTTGAGCGGGATATCTCGAGTCCATACCTTTCGCGCATATGCTGCAGCATCAACCTCCAGATAGGATTGGAGGAGCGCTGGGTCTTTCGGAGCACCCATAGAAATCTGAGGGCGTGGTCAGTCATAAGTGAAGTGTCTTCTCCATAACGCTGCCAATCGGGGCACCCCCCCCCGTTTTTGTTTACCAAACATAAGTTACATAGCCAATCTATTAGAGAAATCTCGAATAAAGCGAATTAAGTTGTTTGCGAGTCGACGGGAAAATCTCGCAGCACAGTGCGTAAACAATCACACACATGATTATCCCAGCGATGGTCGGGAGACAGATGCTATCAAGAACCCAGCCAGAGGTGAACATCACGACGGAGCAAGCAAAAATCGGAAGCAAGCGAGCAATCATTTTGCCAACAGGGAATTTGATAAAGACTTTGAGGATGAAGACGTCGATTCCGATGGCTACCAGACGTAAAAGTGAGCTATAGAGCGCAAACTCATTAAAGTCGAGGGATGCGGCATAGTAAGTTACTGGAACCATGACTAGGAGATAGGAGACCTGCGAGGCAAAGGATAGCTTTGGTCTGCCCTTAGCTCTGAAGACCTCGCTTGCATAATAGCCGACCGGAATCACTACGGCACTGCTTAAGGCCCATAGACCAAACATCAAAGAGCCCTCAGACCACTGCGGTCCAAGCACGAAGGTAGTCACGAAGTTACGGTAAAGAAAAATCCCGAAACCCAGGGGCACGACGAACAAGGCGACCTTTTCCTGCATATGGAAAAAGGCGAGCTGAAACGATTCATCGTCACTCTGCCTTCGAGAAAGTTCGGCAAATAGCACGGGAGTAGTCGCACTCGTGATGATGCCCATGCCGGTATTGACCATCGAGATTGATGTCTTGTAAAGACCAAGGTAGTACGGAGTTAACAGGGAGCCTACGATGAAAGTTCCCATCCAAGACGTAAGCCAAATGGAAAACTGCTCGAGAAGCGTCCATGAACTGAATGACAGCATCTCCTTCAATTCGGCAAATGAGTAAAAAAAGGAAGGCTTCCAATCCGACTTAAGGGTCAAGACTAGAGAATTCACCAAGTTGCCGATAATAGTGCCGATCACAAGCGACCAGAAGTCGAAACCGAGAAGCGCTAAGGGTACAGTAACAAACAAAGGGACGAGGGCCACTGCGACCCTGACGACAAATAACTCCTTAAAGGAGAAGGCCCTGTGAAACAGCGCAAGCTGGATGCTGCTCAAGGCGGTAAGGGGAAGAGAAGCACAAGCGACGATGAGGACGATTCCAAGGCCATCGTTGCCCACAAGGGCAGCAAGAGGCTCGTTGAATAAAGCTACGAGAGACCAGAGTGCTAAGGAGACGAACAAGTTCGTCACAAAGGCGACGTTAGCACTTCGGAAGAGATGAGACTTGTCCCTGAACTCGTGCTGGATGAGGTACTTCTGAAAACCCGCATCCGAAAGCATGTCCGCGAAGCTCGTTACCATGGTAACGGTAGCCACAACACCGAAAGCCTCTGGTGCAAGAATATGCGCAAGGGCGATCTGGGTAAGCGGTGATATTAGCTTAACGACCACCTCGGTCACAAGGGACCATTTGGTAGCCGAAGAAGCCTTTTGAGTTAATTCGTCAGTCATCTTCCTTCAATCATTTTTTCCCAAAAGCTAAGTCAAGATCAATAAAGGAACCAAGAAGAGAGTCGTCCGCATCATCTATAGCGCCGAACCCGCCATCGTTGAAAAGCGTAAGCTCGCCGAAGATGAGCCTATCCCCCGCTAAATACCAATCAGCGCGCATTTCTGGGAACCCTTCGGTAAGAACTGAGCTGTAATTGAGCATCTCGTTGAGTCTCGAAGGAGCAGGGATCTTATAATTGGACTTGGGTATGTCGCCCCATTCGAGATCAGGCAGGGAATCCCAACTTGGAGTGAAATAGTCGCACGTATGGTTGGAAAAACGCCCGCGATGAACTTCGATGAGCTTTGGTACGCCATTAAAACAGCTGACCTTATAGTCTGCCGGAGAGTTATCACGTTTCACAATGCCATGGACCCACAATATCGTTGTTTCATTTTGGAAGAACCCCCCCCCGATACTATCGGGGAGTTGTATCCAGGAGCCGAGCTTTTCATCCCACAAGGAAGGGTCGAACTCCTCAAAACCACCGCCTGGGAAGAATGTCAGTTCTCCAAAGTAATACTGACCGGCAACCTCATAAAAGTCGGCCCGAACGAACGGAATCTCCTTTGATAGCAGCTCAGCGTCAGAAACCATTTGTTTCAAGCTTGCAGGTGCTTTCGGAGGAATGTCCGCGTTGGGATAATGCCTGGTAAACGGCAGATGGTTCCATTCGGGGTCGAAGAAATCAACGCGCAAGTCGCCCTCGGATCGATCGGTGCAAGTGAACTCGCAGCAGGCCTTTCCATCAAAACACATAATCTTGTAATCAGTCAGATCGCTTTTGCCCTCAGAAGGATCAAGATACTCCTCGGCGAAAACACATGGTTTGACATCCTTATACGGCCACTCTCGGGTACGCCAGAAGTAATTGGTCTTAAGGTGCTTCGCCAATTTCTTCTTCGCAGCATCGAGATCAAATGTGCTTCGGTCGCTGCAGATGGCAACGCCTCCGCAATCGTGATTTGTCTTGAGGACGAACCGGTCAGGAAGATCCGTGATATCGATATCCTCAACTTCCTCCCACATCGCGTAGGTCTTGGTGACATGCTCCACGCCGATACGCTCCGCGACCCAAGGTTTCACTCGATATTTATCCACTAGAGTGTTGTAAAGGGGGTTCTTATCATGCAATTTAAGCCACTGAAGCTTTTCATTGAATGTCTTTGGATTTTTAAGATCGAGCTTTTCACCAACCGTCCCCCTAAACATTGCCTTTAGATGGGGCTCATCGGGGACCCAATTGGTGAGCCCATATCCAGCAGCAAAAACGTATGCTATCCAAGGGTTATTAATAAACTTTGAAAGCTTGTTCACTTGAAACTCCTGAATTACAGTGGATGACTAAATTAAAGTTGCCATACTGTTGGCAAATAAAGCGATTGAGATAGGTACTACGAAATAAAAACTCAGCACTCGTCCATGTCTGCCAAAACAATGCATCATCAAATAAGGAATAAGAATGGCTAAGAAAATAGAATAATAAGAGAGAACTCGTCCCATGATGACCATTGAATATGATGCAGCCTGGAGACACAGCGCTAGACTCAGCGCAAAAATAGAGACTTTCACCATTTGAGGACTTTTTTCGAAATCATTCGTATCCCGAAGCGCGAAAAGAACAACAACCGCCACAAATAAGAGAATGACAAGCATGCTAAAGCTTCCGCCTTCAACATCATATTTTGAACCAACAAAATGAGCATACTGCGGAAAAATCTTTACAGCCACCATTGCCAAAGCGCGCCCAAGAGCAAGGAAGAGAAAGGAGACAGGAATCGCAATCTTAAGTAAGTGCATTACATCTATTTTTTTGTAAAACCAGAGAAGAGCGAAGCATATCGATGATGAATGGAAGGCCATGGCAAGAACTATGGTGAGAACAAATGGAATTGGTTTATTAGAGTCGATCCAACGAGTTGAAAATAAACAAATCGAAAGAGCAATCATCTGGCGGTAAACGCCTAGGCTATATGCAAAGAGGCTTAAAGCGCAGTAGATGAGAAAGCTGACATAGGGAGATTCGCTATAGCGTATAAAAAAATCAAATACCAGTGGATAAATCAAAATACCGATAATAAAAAAGAATGCATGGTCAGATAAATAGAAATGAGCGCAAATTTTCGTAAGCAGGAAGTAAAGCGGTTCATAATCGTATGGCCATACGAGCTTAGCGGTAAACACCTCACCCCACGAGATGCCCGCATAGTAATGTAAGGATCCGAGGTAATTTGGATTATCCGCTCCGACTGTAATATCGCGGACAGCCACGAAACAGATAAGGGCGACGCAAAGGCAGGCGGCGTACGGCTTCCAGTTAACATCCTTTAGCCCATCGCTCTTTCGGATATCTCCGCCCTCGCAAACCCCCCTATAGATAAGGGCAACGATTCCAGCAATGATGATAAAGGTTAAATATGGAATCATTTACTGTAACTCCCGAGCGTTATCGTCGGCTCCATAGACCAGGGTAACGAATCGCTTGACTTCTTCATTGATGTCATAACCGGCATCTGCCATCTGATTTCGTTTATCAACCCTTGCTGCTTCGCCAGCACACAACACCGAATTAACCCAAAGATCAGTATCAGTAAAGGGCAGGAACGCAACATCGCCTGTGACATTTACTTCTCTCGTTACCGTGTCAGATACGACGCAATGAAGGCCTGCGGCCTGAGCTTCAATTACGACATTTGGCATGCCCTCATATAATGATGGCAGAACGAAAACATCGAATGCAGACAATAAAGCCGGGATATCAGAGCGCAGGCCAGTAAAAATGATATTAGAAAGTACTCCCAAAACTTTTGCTTTCTCACGAATATTGTGCTCAAGCTCACCCATGCCCACCAACACGAGACGGGCGTCAGATCTTTGTTTTAGTAATTCAGCAAATACTTTAAGGAGGAATTCATGGTTCTTCTGAGCAGTAAAGCGCCCAACATGTCCAACAACAAGAGAATTGTCGTTTAAACCGAGTTCATTGCGAATTGACCTACGCATTTCAAGAGAAAACTGATATTGATTAAGATCAAGAGCATTGTGAAGATATCGAACTTCACCTCGCCTAATGGCTTTAGGACCAAAAGCATATTCGGCAGCAAGTTCAGAAGGTGCAATCTTTACATCTGCAATTGAGGTCAAAGGTCGGCGAATAGCTTTCTGAATAAACTGACCAATAACGCCCTTGCCGTCACTGGCGTTACTTGAACGCATAAAAAGTCGAGATGCACCCGCTTTCTTGGCAACCCAGAGATCTATTGCTGAAAGTGCATCCGATCCAATACGAAGCACGTTGGGGCATCCATCATCACGAACTGCAAGTGTGAGCTCGCGTCGGTAGGCAGAAAAATCTTTCGTTTTACGAGTGATTCTAAAAACTCTGCCTCCAAGGCGTTCGATTTCGTCTTCGTAATAGCCTCGCTTATCGCCGGAAACAACAAAGTCCATCTGATAACGCGTTCGATCTAGCTGTCGATACATCTTCATTAAGAATGTTTCAGCACCACCTGTGTCCATATTCGACACAATGCAGAGCAGTCGCTGAGGTTTATTGTTTGTGCACATCGAAATTGCTTTCAACAAGAAGCTTGAATGTCCTCAAGCCCGTTTCGTACGAGTAGTCGTGCCCCTTGTGAAGGCAAGATTTTTTCATTTCAAGCAGCTGCTTGGGCAGCCTGGGATTAAGTAGGATATCCAGCAACGCCTCACGATTGCAGAATTCATACGTCAAGCCCGTTTCGCCTTCTTTGACCATCTCGGCATAACTTGGCCATTGCGACGCAATTACGGGGATACCGGCACAGTAAGCATCGACCACGGTGCCTGGGACGCCTTCGCCCGGGCACCTCGTTGGAAAGGCCAATGCGAGGTACCCGTTAAGGACAGACGTGCTCTCTCCTGCAGGCGCTACGCCCTTGTAGGCAACTTCAGAGATGTCACAGCCGGCCATCAGTGAATCGAAGTGCTCCTTGTACTCGGGCAGCACATTTCCGTAAATATCGAGTTTGAAGGCGATACGACCAAGACGGCCGTTCGCCTCGCGAACGGCCCACACGACATCATCGATACCCTTGTCCTCATAGATACGGGAGAAAATTGCTAAAGGCCATGGCTCACTGGACGGCCGCTCAAGCTCGGAGGACTCCAGCAAAGGCAGACGCTTGTAGTTATATACAACAAGCACGTTGTCGAAGCCTTGCTCGATGAGCAGATCTTTAACTCGGTCGGACTCAACGAGTATCGCATCGAATGATTTGAGGTTCTTAGTGAGGAAAGACTGTCCAGCGATAAACTCGGCGAGCCACCCACCGACAACCGAGTACACGGCTTTGCAGCCATATCGATTTCGCAGGAAAACGAGCAACGGTGCGAAGACCTTCACCCCGTTGTGCGCCGGGAGCATAACGAGGACGTCCGCGAACTTCGCGAGCTCGATACATTCGCGCAGAAGGGCAAAGGGATGCTTCTGCCATCCACGTGTGTCGACAAAGCGGACATTCTCATTCCCGCAGACATCGCGTAGCAGCTCACGGACCGTACGAGTCTTCACGATCTGGCCGTCCGCCATGTCAAGCCCCTCGGCGAAGTGACCGATAATGCCCACCCTTTTTATGTGTCTAATCATTTCCATCTATAGAAAGCCTTGCCTCGCATGTTCAGTCACAGTTGTTAACGTACTTCATCTTCTTGTACGCACCAAAAACCAGATTTATGAATGTTCTCCAGCAAGCGAGCGAAGCGCACATGCCCTCGCCCTCGTGCCAAAGTACGTAGAGATGAGCGACCTGGCCCCTAAATCCAACGCCGTGCGAAACGGATGAGGTTCTCACCCGATATCGCCCGAGAACCTCGGGCAGCAGCAGACAGTCCGCATTGGCAGAAACCTTCAGCCACATGGCGTAGTCGTTGTGCTTCTTCAGGTCCGCAATCTGCACCACGCCAATCTTCCGCCTGTCGTACATCACGGTCAGGCAACCCGGCCAGCAGAAGCGGCGCATGCCAGCGCGCGTTATGCGCTTCGGACCCGAGTAGCGACGCCCCAGAGATCTTCCGCCCTCGTCAATCGTCTCATACTCCGTGTACGAGAAGCTGCAGCCGTTTTTGCTCATGAACGCCAGTTGCTTCTTGAGCTTCTCCGGCTTCCAAAGGTCATCGCTGTCCAGAAAGGCAATCCAATCGCCCTTAGCCTCTCGAAGCGCGCGGTTACGCGAGCACGCTGCGCCCGAATTGAGCTCATTTGAGAAAACGTGGATTCGCGGGTCATCCTTGGCTATAGCCTCGGCGATGGCGACGGTACCGTCCTTAGAGCAGTCGTCAACGACTAGCAACTCCCAATCGCCATATGTCTGCAACTGCACGCTTTTTATACTCTCCGCGATAAAGCGTGCAGAGTTGTACGATGGCATCACGATGGATACAAGGCCGAACGCATTGACGCCTTCGCTCACAGGATCACGACCGTTTCGTCCAATAATTTCTTTGCCTGCGCTTGCAGGTCGTCGTACTTCTCACGCGTCACGCGCTTCATAGCGAGCAAGTAATCGCCGTAATCGGCGGCGGTAGCCATTCCGTCCTCGGTAATGCCCTCCTGTTTCACGAAGGCTTTGGCAAGGGTCTTGAAGAAAATGGCGACATCACCCGCGAACGTGATGTGCTCGATATAGTCCAGGTCGTAGGCTAGCTTGTCATCCCAGGCAATTGCATTGCGCCCGTTCACCTGAGCAAGACCAGAAAGGCCGGGGCGCACACAATGGCGCCGGCGCTGTTCTGGTGTCATAAATACCATATCGCGAACCAGCTGAGGCCTCGGTCCGATGATGGCCATCTCTCCAAGTAAGATATTGAACACCTCTGGCAGCTCGTCTAGACTTGTCGCACGCAATGCCTTGCCAAACTTTGTCAGACGCATCTCGTCAGGCAAAAGATTGCCGTTTTCATCACGCTCGTCGGTCATCGAACGAAACTTATAAAGGTTAAAGATTTTCTCGTCCTTACCCGGACGTGGTTGCCTGAACAGCACTGGACTACCGAGCTTGAATCGCACCAGCAGAGCGACAATAGCCAGTACCCACCAGAATAAAATCAAAAGTATGAGTGAAAGGCAAAGATCTATTGCTCGCTTACCATATCGCTGATAGAACGTCTCGTTACCAAGTCTACTCAAAACAACGCCTAATCACTTCGATGATTACGTCCTGCTGCTCGGGAGTCATCTTGTTGTCGGAGGGTAGGCAGAGACCACGATGGAAGATGTCGGCGCCAACATCCAAAGGCAAGCCATCTGCACCCGTTGCACCGCCGGAAATATACGCATTGGTCTTAGCTCGGCCATTGCCCTCGCGAGTCACGAAAGCATTCATGCGATAAATAGGCTGCATGTGCATGGGCTTCCAAATGGGGCGGCCCTCGGCATTGATGGCGGCAATGGCCTCAAGAATTTCGGTGGGGCAGCTTTTTCCGGGCTCGCTTACGTAAAGAGCCTCACTTTCGCCACGAACCTGCTTACACATCGCGTTGGCATCAATCAGCATGCAGGAAAGCCAAAAATTCGGCTCGCAAACGCTGGGATTATAGGGGTTCATGCTTACCGGCAGACCCTTGAAGCCCTCTTTGTAACGCATGTAAATAGCCTTCTTTTGGGCAATATGCTCCTCCAGATACGGAATCTGGCCACGCACGACACCGGCAATTACATTGCTCATGCGATAGTTATAGCCAAGCTCCTCATGCTGGTACCAGGGAGCGGCTTCGCGTGACTGGGTCGACCATTTGCGAGTTTTATTAGCTGCCTCTTTGCTATCAGTTAAAAGCATGCCACCAGCGGAACCGGTAATGATCTTATTGCCGTTAAAGCTAATGGCGCTGATGTCACCAAACGTACCAGTCTGACGACCCTTATACGTGGCGCCAAGTGACTCAGCAGCATCCTCAACAAGGACAGCCCCGTGCGCATCGCAAATTGAACGAAGCTCTTCGACTTTGCCAGGCGTTCCGTAAAGATGCGCCGCCACAACGACCTTTGCAGTCGGATGCAGTTCGAAGGCCTTTTCAAGAGCGACGGGATCCATATTCCAAGTGTCACGCTCGGTATCGATAAATACAGGAACACCGCCCTCGTAAACAACTGGGTTCACCGTAGCGTCGAACGTCATATCGCTGCAAAGGACCTCATCACCGGGCTTAATTCCAGCGAGCTTCATGGCAAGATGCAGCGCAGAAGTACCGCAAGAAAGGGCAACGGCATAGCCGCAACCAATCTTTTCGGCCATCTGGCGTTCGACTTCGTTGATATTCTCCCCTACCGTCGACATCCAGTTGGTCTCATATGCCTCGGTAATGTATTTGAGCTCTTCGCCGTGCATGGTCGGCGAGCTTAGCCATACCTTTTTCTCAAAGGGCTTGATATCCATCGTGACTCCTTATCCCTAATCGTTAAACTGTGGATGATATGTAGGTACAACCTCAGCGAGCACAGACTTAACCGTGTCGTTTTCCTTGTCGAGGCAGTCTTGAAGCTTCTCGAGCTTGTCTTTGATCTCTTCCATCTTGTCGGCCTCGGCTGTGGAAATGCGAATCTCGGAATGCTCGGTAGGCAGGAGCTGCTCGTTGTCCATAAGGAGCTCCTCATACATCTTTTCGCCAGGACGTAGGCCGACTTCTTTGATCTGGATATCTTTGCCAGGCTTAAGACCGCTCAGCGTAATAAGGTTGATGGCAAGGTCATAAATCTTGACCGGCTCACCCATGTCCAGTACAAAAATCTCGCCACCATGCGCCAAAGCGCCTGCAGTTATGACAAGCTTGCTGGCCTCCGGGATGGTCATGAAGTAACGAGTGATGTCCTTGTGCGTAATGGTGATAGGGCCACCCTCACGAAGCTGGCGCTTAAACAGCGGGATGACCGATCCGTGACTACCCAGAACATTGCCAAAACGAACAGCCGTAAAGATGGTCTTGCTGTTTGCCGCGTAATACTGAACGATCATCTCGTCCATACGCTTGGTGGCGCCCATTACATTTGTTGGATTAACGGCCTTATCGGTAGAAATCTGCACGTAGTGGCTGCACTGGAACTTGTCGGCAAGACGTACGACGTTGAGCGTGCCAAAAACGTTATTCTCGATTGCCTCGCGGGCGTTGTGTTCCATAAGAGGAACGTGTTTGTGGGCTGCAGCGTGGAAAACAACTTGAGGATGATACTTCTCAAAGACCTTGGTAATCGCTGGGAGATGCGTAATGGAGCCGATATAGACTTGAATATCAGTGCCTTGATCATGAGCGGCCTTGATGATGTCGTGATACAGCTCGTAGGTTGTGTTCTCGTAAATGTCGAACAACACGATTTGCGCAGGCTTCGCCGGAAGCAGCTGACGTACAAGCTCTGAGCCAATAGATCCGCCGCCGCCCGTGACCAAAATGCGCTTACCGGTAACGTAACCCATCTGGTTAAGGTCAAGCGATTTCTCCTCACGAGAAAGCAAGTCACTGATCTCGACCTCACGAAGGGCAACCCTGCCTACACCATCCTGCGGAATATCGCGCACATTGGGGAGCGTGAGGACCCTAAGGCCTGTCTTCATGCATAGGTCATAGATACGCTGACGCTCTTCATGCGTGGCGCTCGGAATTGCCACGACAATCTGCTCCGCTTCACAATCATGCGCAATAGTAGGGATATCGGCGCAAGTACCGCAGACCTTAACGTCATGAATACGCTGATTTTGCTTATTGGGATCATCATCAACAACGGCAACCGGATCTCCGATCATATCGGGGTCTCCGTTGAGCATGCGCTTGATGGAAAGAGAGCCGGTCTCACCTGCTCCTACGATGAGCGTACGCGGGAGATGCGCATCGGAATTGCTTTTAAAGCGCCAGAGCTGGCTACCATAAATTGCGCGAATGGCAAAGCGTCCGCCACCGCAAATGATGAGCACAACGGCCCATGCCATAACATCCTCGCGGAGCGACATGCCCTTGCCGAATAACACGTTAAAGATAACGTCGCCAATTACCGAGCCTACCGTTACAGCAGCAACAATACGTCCAGCCTCAGAAATGCTCGCATAGCGCCACAAGCTGCTATACATATGAAAGAACCAAAAAACAACAACGTTAACAAGCGCAAGCACAAGAATAGCCGGGCATGCGCCGGCTGCTCCGCTGAGCGTCGCCCAATGCTGCGTTCCCCACGATGCAACAAACACAGCAATAAAAGTTGCAGCAATGTCATATGCCATCAACGCATACGGCTCAAATGCGCTTAGCTTCCCCTTTTGCTTTGCACTCTTGGATTCGGTGTTCAAAACTCTTCTTCTCTTCCCTATTGATCCCGTTATCCCCGGCCCCCGGGGATCCTCCCTGTTCCGTTAAACAGTCGCCAGCAGCTAGGCGATCGCCTTTTTAAGGTTTCGCATTACGCGCTGCTCGGCCGAAAGCACTGCAAGGCCAACGCGCGTAGTTACGCGTCGGCCGCATAGGTCGAGCTCCAGATAAGCAGTGCTCTTGCGTCTGTTAATGGTTTTGATAAGGCCTTCGTGGCCCAACAGCGGACCAGCCGTAACTACGACCTGGTCGCCGTCTTTTAGGGCCTCGCTCATGGGTACTACGCGGTCTCCCCTATGCGTAAATCCGCCAATAAGCTGGACCTCTTCTTTTGCCAGCGGCACAAACTGACCGTCCTGGGCAAGCACCCGGGCAAAGTCGTCCATGCGCAGCAGATACTGTTGCACGGTGCGGGGATCTGCCGTATCGCAGATAAGATATCCGGGAAAAAGCGGCTTGGTCGTATTGACCCATTCGCCGTGTACTTTGATCTCGGTTTGAAATTGGGGATAAAAGAGCTCCTGCATGGCGCCCGCTGGCACCACACGCTCGATGCGCTCGCGCACTACATCTTCGCGACCGTTAATGACCTGAATCACATACCACACGAGCACCACCCCCTTGCTGTCTTACGTGTGGCTCACGGGGTTTGGGTATGGCTTCGCCAGGGCGCTTATGCGCGAAGGCGCTCCATATTCAAACCCTGAGCCCAGTCAGACAAGCACGTGGCTCTGCCCCACCGTGAACGGTATGTACAAATGCAGTTGCTAGAGACGCGGACGTGTATCGCAAATTGACCGCATCCCCAGCTGGCTGCGTGCGAGCCAGTCAAGCGGGTACAAAACTGGACCGCACGCAAACAGCTGAAGGACTGCTACGTTTTGGCATGCAATCTATTAATTATTTGCACTAGGAAATTAACTCAATACAAATAAAAAACGTCGCATGACTTCTTTATTGGAGCTCGTGGTTTTTCTAACACCGCCGTTACGGCCGGATGCTGATCGACCCTGTGCTTTGTGACTTGCTAGAGCCGTGAGCACAGTTGAACTCATGTAACGTTAGGTATCCTAGCACAAGCTGTTAGTGAAACTGATTTGGGCTGCGTTGGACAACATATCGTTCATTTGACGTGCTTAAGGGGGTTGTTTTGGGATGTTGTTCACATTGATGCAGGTTAATGAGGTATTGGTGGTGATTAGGGGCGTTCCTGAAATCTAAATGAAGCAGTGAACTGCGCCGATAATCGCGTTTGGCTAACAAACTATGTACAGATATGGGAAATAAATTGTGCAACTTTTTGTTGGTGTGGATTGGGTTTATGGCGCGAGGCATATTGGCATGAAAAAGGCCTTCGGAATTCCGAAGGCCTTTACACTCACGATGGTGGAGACGAGGGGAATCGAACCCCTGACCTCTTGACTGCCAGTCAAGCGCTCTCCCAGCTGAGCTACGCCCCCGTGACGAGGAGATACTATAGGGGAAGTCTTTCTTTGATGCAAGGACTTTTTTGGGTTGAATCTCTTACTTACGGGTTTTCCTGGGACGGTGGATAGAAATAATCACTCTTCGAGCGCTTATTTCTATCCACCGTCCCGATAAAACCCTGATGTGATAGACCTTACTTGTAGAGGTAAGCGATGGCGGTGCCGGTGTGGACTTGGATCGTGGCTGTTGACCTGACGACGTTGCTAATGCCCATGTCGGCTAGCAGGCCCAGGGGGCTATGGTCAAGTTCCCACTCTAGACCGTGTTCGCTTACTACCGTCCCAGGAGCTATGGCGATGATGGAAAACGTCTTGCCTTCGGCGCCTTCGATGGTCCAAGATTCGCCTCCGTGCAGGATGCGGGCCGTGGTCTCGTCTTCGGCAATCCAGACTGGAGCGTCATCGTAGCCTGCAAGCAACCCCAGAACGGAAAGTGCCATATCAGGACGGCCACCGGTGGCGCAGGTCGCAACCACTTCGGCACCCGGCCAGCGACGGCGGACGGAATCGAGCGTCAGCGCCAGATCGGTATAGTCCTTGTAGGGGTCGTGTCGTTCTACCTCAAAGGCTTCGGCGGCATCGACCAACGCGCGGCCCGCATCGCTTACCGTGTCGGCATCCCCAACATACACGTCGCAGCCCAGTCCCGCGCCCAGCAGTGCGTCGAGTCCGCGGTCCACGGCGACAATGTGATCGCACTCCCCCGCTAGCCTACGCAACAGATCCGCGCTTGCCACCACGGGCGAGCCGCAGACCACTAATACCTTGCAAGCCACAGGTCTCGCCTATCCCTCAAACGAAAGCACGCGGGGCAAATCCAGGTCCTCATAGCTGTCGATAAAGATATCGCAGTTGTCGCGCACATCGTCGCGCTTCATGCGGCCGTGCGGGTCATAGATGCCCACACGCTTAAAGCCTGCGGTCCCAGAGCTTTTTAGGCCAAAAACCGCATCCTCAAACACCCAAGCGCGCTCAAACTTGTGCCCATGGCGCTCCTCCAGGCGGCGCAGCGCCAGCTCGTACACATCGGGGAACTGTTTGGAGCGTCCCGCCTCGCCCGTGGTGGTCACAAACTCCATGTAAGCGTCAAGCCCGGCACCAGCGAGCGCGGACTTCACCAGCTCGGCCGGCGTGGACGTGGCAACGCACATGGCAATGCCCGCCGCCTTCGCCTGCTTCAAAAATGCAAGCAGGCCGTCGCGTGGCGGCACCTTAGAGTAGCCATCGATCAGAATCTCGCTAAGCTCGCGATACAGTTCCTCACCATTCGCACCAATACCCCAGGTGTCGTGGTAGGCCTGGCACTCGTCCTCGAGCGACAAATGCTCAAACTGAGCAAAATCGTCGACCGTCACGTCAACTCCGTGGCGGTGCAATAACTCGGGCTGGGCATAGGCCCAAACGGGGGTGCTGTTAACCAGTGTGCCGTCGCAATCGAAAATAAAAGCGACATTGTGGGCGGCGGTCTGGGACATAAATGAACCTTTCGATGTCAAATGGTAAACAACCTGCTAAAAACGTTTTACCAAACGTCAAACTAACAATCTTGAAACCCTAATTGGTAAAACTGTCAAGAGTTTTACCACGGTAATTCTGTCAGTGGTCTAAACATGGCGCTTACCGATTAAACGCCGCCCCAAAACCACTTTCGTCCATAAAAGTAACGCACAGGTGTTATGGTAGTTTCTGCCGAAAGTTCCACCGAGCACGCGAGGTGGAACGAATCATAGAACTATCGCCGTCCCTTCGATTCGTGCAGCCCTGGACCTTTCGCATCTAGTCACCAAGGCAACACGCTGCCGCGTCATGATGGGATCAAACGTGAGCGATACAAAGCTAAAGCCAGCAACCAAAAAGCCCGCTACCCGTAAAAGCGCCCCGCACGCGCCGGAGCTCTCCAAGGACGATGTCTACCTGTTTGGTATTGGCATGTGGGAGCGCAGCTGGGAAAAGATGGGCGCGCACCCCGACACGCAGAACCGTACGCGCGGCTGGCGCTTTTGCGTTTGGGCGCCCGATGTAAAGAGTGTCCATGTCATTGGCGAATTTAACGACTGGGATGAGGAAGCCAACCCGCTGGTCCCCATGCACACGAGCGCTATCTGGGAAGGCTTTATTCCTGGCGCCGAGCAGGGCCAGCTCTATAAGTACCTTATCGAGACCAACGAGGGCGAAAAGCTCTACAAGGCCGATCCGTACGCCTTTAAGGCAGAGTGCCCTCCGGGTACCGCCAGCGTGCTGTGGACCCTCGATGGCTACCAGTGGAACGACGCCGCGTGGCTCAAGCGCCGCGCTAGCCACAACCACATGTCGCAGCCCCTTAACATCTACGAGGTGCATATTGGCTCGTGGAAGCGGCACGGCGACGCGCCGCAGGGCGAACCCGACGAGTACGGCAACTACCCCGGTCCCATGGATCCCTTCCCCGCGCAGCGCGGCGAGTTTTACACCTACGACGACCTGTCGGTGGAGCTCGTGGACTACGTGCGCGATATGGGCTATACGCATATCGAGGTCATGCCGCTCATGGAGCATCCCTTCGATGGCTCCTGGGGCTACCAGACGACCGGCTATTACGCCGCCACGTCGCGCTACGGCAACCCGCAGCAGCTCATGCACTTTATCGATGCGTGCCACGAGGCAGGCATCGGCGTAATCATGGACTGGGTACCCGGCGGTTTTTGCGCCGATTCCCACGGCCTTGCCACCTTTAACGGCCACATGCTGTTTGAGCACGAGATTCACCCCAACTGGGGCACGCACAAGTTCGACTTCGCCCGCGGTGAGGTCCGCTCCTTCTTGGTCTCCAACGTTCTGTACTGGCTCGAGAACTTCCACGTTGACGGCATTCGCATGGACGGCGTGTCCAGCATGCTGTACCTCAACTTTGGCATCGACGATCCCGGCCAAAAGAAGTTCAACAAGTACGGCACCGAGGAGGACCTGGACGCCAGCGCGTTTATCCGCCAAGTCAACTGCGCTGTAGAGGCGCACTACCCCGACGTGATGATGATGGCCGAAGAGTCCACCGCGTGGCCGCTCGTGACCTATCCGCCGCAGGACGGCGGCCTGGGCTTCCACTACAAGTGGGACATGGGCTGGATGAATGACACCCTGCACTACATGCAGACCGATTTTCCGTGGCGCCCCGGCAACCACGGGCTGCTCACGTTCTCCATCATGTACGCCTTTACCGAGAACTTTATCTGCCCGCTGAGCCACGACGAGGTCGTGCACGGCAAGTGCTCGCTCATCGGCCGCATGCCGGGCGACTGGTGGCGCCAGTTTGCCGGCCTGCGCACGCTGGCCTTCTACCAGATGACGCACCCCGGTGCCAAGCTCAACTTTATGGGCAACGAGATCGGCCAGTTTATTGAGTGGCGCTACTACGAGTCCATCCAGTGGTTCCTGACCGAGGAGTACGAGACCCATGCGCACCATCAGGCGTTTATCAAGGCGCTCAACCACCTGTACACCGCCGAGCCCGCCCTGTACGAGCGCGGCTACACCGACGACGGCTTTACCTGGATCGATGCGGACAACTCCAAGCAGTCCATCGTGAGCTTTGTGCGCCAGGGCGAGGACATCGACGACGACCTGGTGATCCTGATCAACTTTGATCCGGCGAGCTACGAGAGCTTCCGAGTGGGCGTGCCGCGCGAGGGTGACTGGGAGGTCATCTTTGACTCCGACCGTCCCGAGTTTGGCGGCAGCGGATATGCCGGCGAGGAGCCCTACACCTGCTCGAGCGAGCCCTATCCCTGGAACGGGCAGATGGACTCCATTGAGATTAAGGTGCCCGGCCTGGCTGGCGTGGTGCTTAAGCGCCGCGGCCCCAGCAGCTACAAGCCGCCCGTGGTTGAGGCCCCCAAGAAGGCGACGCGCAAGCGCACGTCCTCGGTGAAGCTCAAGCCTGCGGCTGCCGAGAAGGCTCCGGCCAAGGCGAAGGCTACGACGACCAAGGCCAAGACAGCCGCAAAGCCCGCCGCTAAGGCTACCGCGACCAAGAAGCCGGCCGCCAAAAAGGCCGCTACCAAGGCCAAGCCAGCTGCTGTTAAGCCGTCTGCCAAGGATGCGTAACAAAGCCGTTACAGCTGTAATCACCCGCCCCGCCGGGGCGTAGGATACAAGTCATAACCGTTCCGGGAGAAACATCCCCGGGGGAAAGGAACGTATGAATAAGATCTTCGACAACAAGCAGGAGTTTACCGAGCTCTATCGCGATGCCGTCATGAGCATCAGCGGCAAGAGCGTCGAGGCCGCGAGCGACCTCGACCGCTTTAATGCCCTGGCCAAGCTCGTGGCCGAGAAGGCACGCACCGTTGCCACCAAGAGTGACGCTCGCGCCGCCGCCGAGGGCAAGAAGCGCGTGTACTACTTCTCGATCGAGTTTTTGATCGGCCGCCTGCTCGACAACTACCTGCTCAATTTTGGCGTGCGCGACATGGTCGCCGAGGCGCTCGACGACATGGGTTTTGACCTGTCCGTCATCGAGAACCAGGAGCCCGATCCGGCTCTGGGCAACGGCGGCCTGGGCCGTCTGGCCGCATGCTTCCTGGATTCAATGGCAGCCGAGGGCATCGCCGGCTATGGCAACGGCATGCGCTACCGCTACGGCCTGTTTAAGCAGGAGATCGTTAACGGCAGCCAGGTCGAGACCACCGACGAGTGGCTCACCCACGGCTATCCCTGGGAGGTCCGTCGTCAGGACAAGGCCGTGACCATTAAGTTTGGTGGCCACGTTGAGGGCTTTGAGGAGGACGGCCGCACGTTCTACCGCACGGTGGACACGCAGGACATTCTGGCCGTCCCTTATGACATCCCCGTGGTGGGCTATGCCGGTGAGACCGTCAACAAGCTGCGCGTCTGGGCCGCCGAGCCAGTCGAGGAGCACTTCGATCTGGAGGCCTTCAACCGCGGCGACTACGCCCTGGCCGATGCCGAGCGCGCCGAGGCCGAGGCCATCAGCGCCATCCTCTACCCCAACGACGCCGGCGAGCACGGCCGTCTGCTGCGCCTGAAGCAGGAGTACCTGTTTGTTTCGGCCGGCATCTACAGCCTGCTCGACACCTTTGAGAAGGAGCACGGCGAGAACTGGGAGCTGCTGCCGCAGTTTGTGGCCATCCACACCAACGACACGCACCCCGCCATGTGCGGCCCCGAGCTCATGCGCATCCTCATCGACGAGAAGAAGCTCGAGTGGGATGACGCCTGGAACATCGTGACGCAGGTCGTGAGCTACACCAACCACACCATCCTGCCCGAGGCTCTGGAGAAGTGGCCCATCGGCACGTTCTCCAAGCTCCTCCCCCGCGTGTACCAGATCATCGACGAGATCAGCCGTCGTTGGCACGAGTCGTTCGACACCACACAGGAGGGCTGGCAGGAGCGTCTGCGCCAGACCGCCATCCTGTGGGACGGCGAGATTCGCATGGCCAACCTATCCGTGATCTGCAGCCACAGCGTCAACGGCGTGGCCAAGATCCACTCCGACATCATCAAGAACATCGTGCTCAAGGACTTCTATGCCCTGACGCCCGAGAAGTTCAACAACAAGACCAACGGCATCTCGCACCGTCGCTTCTTTGCCGAGGCCAACCCCACCTACGCCAAGCTCGTGACCGAGGCCATTGGCGACGGCTGGCTCAAGGACGCCTTTGAGCTGGAGAAGCTCAAAGAGTTCCAGAACGACGCCGAGTTCCTGAAGGCCGTGGGTGCCTCCAAGCGCGCCAACAAGGAGCGTCTGGCCGCCTACGTTAAGGCCGAGACCGGTCTGGCTATCGACCCCAACACCGTCTTCGATGTTCAGGTTAAGCGCTTCCACGCCTACAAGCGTCAGCTCATGAACATCATGAAGGTGATGGACATCTACAACCGTCGCATCGCGGATCCCAACTTCCACGTGACGCCGACGACCTTCATCTTTAGCGGCAAGGCTGCCTCGAGCTACACCTTTGCCAAGGAGACCATCCGCCTCATTAACTCCGTTGCCGACGTCATCAACAACGACGCCCGCGTCAACGAGGTCATGAAGGTCTGCTTTATCCCCAACTTCCGCGTAAGCAACGCCCAGCTCATCTACCCCGCCGCCGAGATCTCGGAGCAGATTTCCACGGCCGGCAAGGAGGCCTCGGGCACGTCCAACATGAAGCTCATGATGAACGGCGCCATTACGCTGGGCACCCTCGACGGCGCCAACATCGAGATCGCCGACCTGGCCGGTCGCGAGAACGAGGCCATCTTTGGCCTGACCGCCCCCGAGGTCGAGCAGCTCTGGGCATCCAACAGCTACTTCGCATGGGATACGCTCAACAACGATCGCGAGCGTCTGGGCCGCGTGATGGACGAGCTCAAGGACAACACCTTTGCGGGTCTTTCGGGCAACTTTGAGAGCATCTACAACGAGCTCATGAACAACAACGACCCCGACCTGGTCATGGCCGATTTCCGCAGCTATGTGGATGCATGGGAGAAGCTCACGGGCAGCTACGGCGACCAGGAGACCTGGAACCGCAAGGCGCTGCTCAACACCGCCTCCTCCGGCTGGTTCTCGAGCGACCGCACCATTCGCGAGTACCGCGACGAGATCTGGCACGCGTAAAGGCGCGCGAGCTCCCTTATGCCAGCACGGCATTACTCGACGGGCGCGACCGAGCGCCGCGTCCGTCGCTAATGGGTTTAAGAACATCGATGACAGAAGGAGAAATCGATGAGTAAGAAAGAATGCATCGCGATGCTCCTCGCAGGAGGACAGGGCAG